>JAURXE010000389.1 GCA_030654635.1 Pseudomonas sp. | reverse complement strand
CACCGCCGCCGACAGGGTCACGGCAAACTCGCGAAACAGTCGCCCCGGAATGCCGCCCATCAGCAGCAACGGAATAAACACCGCTACCAGCGACAGGCTCATCGACAACACGGTAAAGCCTACTTCACTGGCGCCTTTGAGCGCGGCCGCCAATGGTGTCTCGCCCTCCTCGATGCGCCGGGCGAGGTTCTCCAGCATGACGATGGCATCGTCGACTACAAAGCCGGTGGCGATAATCAGCGCCATCAACGACAAATTGTTCAGGCTGAAATTGCACAGGTACATGACCACGAAGGTGCCAATCAGCGAGACCGGCACCGCCACACTGGGGATCAAGGTGGCACGCAAATTACGTAAAAAGGCGAAGACCACCAGGATCACCAACGCCACCGAGACCATCAGGGTGAACTCGGCCTCATGCAGGGAGGCGCGGATATTCGGGCTGCGATCATCCATAACCTTGAGTTTGACCGCCGGCCCCAGGGTCTCGCGCAGCGCCGGCAGCAGGCCATGAATGGCATCGGTGGCGGCGATAATATTGGCCGCCGGCTGGCGGGTGATGATCAGCAGTACCGCAGGTAAACCGCCGGAAAACCCGGAGTTACGCACGTTCTCCACCGAGTCGCTGACCTCGGCGACATCGCCCAGGCGCAGCACCTGACCGCCGTCCAGGCCGTTGTGACGAATGATCAGCGGGATAAATTCGGCGGCGCTGCGCAGCTGGTCATTAGCGTCGATTTGCCAGTGCTGGCTGCCCTGCTCCACAGCGCCCTTGGGGCCGTCACTGTTCGCGTCGCTGATGGCCTGGCGCACATCATCCAGAGCCAGCCCATGTTGGTTGAGCGCATCCGGGTTGAGGTCGACCCGCACCGCCGGCAGCGAACTGCCGCCGACGCTGACCTGACCGACGCCCTCGGCCTGGGCGATTTTTTGCGCCAGCACGGTGGAAGCCAGGTCATACAGCTGGCCGCGACTCAAAGTCTCGGAGGTCAACGACAAGATCATGATCGGCATGTCGGCCGGATTGGCCTTGCGGTAGCTGGGGTTACGCGGCATGCCGGTGGGCAACAGGCTCATGGCCGTATTGATGGCGGCCTGTACCTCGCGGGCGGCGCCGTCGATATTGCGCCCCAGGTCAAACTGCAGCACCACCTGGGTGCTGCCCAGGGTGCTCGATGAGGTCATCTCAACTATCCCGGAGATCCTACCCAGTGCCCGTTCCAGGGGCGTGGCCACGGAGCTGGCCATGGTCTCGGGACTGGCCCCTGGCATCGCGGCGTTGACCACGATGTAGGGAAAGTCGACCTGCGGCAGCGGCGCCACCGGCAGCAGGCTAAACGACAAACCGCCCGCCAGCAGCAGCGCCACGGTCAGCAACAAGGTGGCGACTGGCCGCCGGATAAAGACCGTGGAGAAGCTCATGCAGCCGGTTCCGAAACGGCTGTTGGCTGGCGCCAGTTATTCAGACGCCGGGCCAGGCGGTCGAAGGCCAGGTAGATCACCGGGGTGGTAAACAGAGTCAGCAGCTGACTGAGCAGCAAGCCGCCGACCAGGGTGATCCCCAGTGGTTGGCGCAATTCGGCACCGGAGCCTGAGGCCAGCATCAGCGGCAAGGCGCCCAGCAAAGCCGCCATGGTGGTCATCAAAATCGGCCGAAAGCGCAGCAAACAGGCTTGATAGATCGCCTCTTCCGGGCTTTTGCCGGCCTTGCGTTCGGCTTCCAAGGCGAAGTCGATAATCAAAATGGCGTTTTTCTTGACGATGCCAATCAGCAAGATGATGCCGATAATCGCCACCATGCCCAGCTCCTCGCCGGCCAGCATCAATGCCAGCAGCGCGCCGACCCCGGCCGACGGCAAGGTGGAGAGGATGGTGATGGGGTGGATAAAGCTCTCGTAGAGAATCCCCAGCACTATGTACATGGTCACTATGGCGGCGAAAATTAGCAGCAGGGTGTTGCCCAACGAGGCCTCAAAGGCCAGGGCAGCGCCACGAAAACGGCTGTTGGTGCTCGGCGGAAAATTCAGCTCGGCCTGCACTGCGCGTATAGCCGTGACCGCAGCGCCCAGCGAGGTGTTCGGCGCCAAGTTGAACGACAAGGTGGCGGCCGGAAACTGGTCACTGTGATTGATTGCCAGCAGGGTCGAACGCTGCTCGACTCGGGCCAGATTGGACAGCCGTACCTGAGTGCCGTCGCTGCTCGGCACATAGAGCTGCTCCAGCGCCTGGGGCCCCAACTGGAACGGCGCGGCCACTTCCAGCACCACCCGATATTGGCTTGACTGGGTAAAAATAGTCGAAATCAGCCGCTGGCCAAAGGCGTTGTACAGCGCGTTATCGATAGAGGCCAGACTCACCCCCAAACGCGCGGCCTGGTCGCGGTCGATCTGCAAATAGGCTTGCAGACCTTGGTCCTGCAGGTCGCTGGCCACATCGGCCAACTCAGGTAATTGCTGCAAGCGCTCCACCAGTTTGGGCACCCAGTAGCGCAGGTTCTCTTGGTTAGGGTCTTCGAGACTGAACTGGTACTGGGTACGGGTGATGCGGTCTTCGATACTTAAGTTTTGCACCGGCTGCAGGTACAGCTTGGTGCCCGGCAGCTTCGCCAATTGCGGCTGCAAGCGGCGGATCACTTGTTGCACACTGACATCACGCTCAGCAAAGGGTTTGAGGTTGATCAGCAAACGTCCGGTATTCAGGGTGGCGTTACTGCCGTCCACACCTATGTAGGACGACAAACTGGCCACCGCCGGATCACGCAAAATCAGTTCGGCCAATTGTTGCTGGCGCACGGCCATGGCCTGAAATGACACCGACTGCGGCCCTTCGCTAATACCCTGAATCACTCCGGTATCTTGCTCGGGGAAAAACCCTTTAGGACTGAGCACATAGAGCAGCACGGTCAAGCCCAGGGTCGCGACAGCCAGCACCAAGGTCAGCGTCTGGTGCCGTAACACGACCTGTAAGGCGCCGGCATAGCGCGCGATCATCCGCTCGATAAACTGCCCGGCGGCGCGCGAGAATCGCCCTTGCTCAGCCTCCGGCTTATGCCGTAGCAACTTGGCGCAGAGCATTGGTGTTAGCGTCAGCGAAACCACCGCCGAGATCAAAATCGCCACCGCCAGGGTGATGGCGAATTCACGAAACAGTCGCCCTGCCACATCGCTCATAAACAGCAGCGGAATCAACACCGCGATCAGCGACAGGGTCAGGGAAATAATCGTGAAGCCAATCTGCCTCGAGCCTTTCAGTGCGGCGGTCAGGGGCGAGTCCCCCTCCTCCAGATAACGGCTGATGTTCTCCAGCATGACGATGGCGTCATCGACCACAAAGCCGGTGGCAATGGTCAAGGCCATCAGCGTCAGGTTATTGATGGAAAACCCAGCCAGGTACATCACCCCGAAGGTGCCGATCAGCGACAACGGCACCGCCAAACTGGGGATCAAGGTGGCGGAGGCATTGCGCAAGAACAGGAAGGTGACCATCACTACTAGGGCGATCGACAGCATTAGCTCGAATTTCACGCTGGCAATTGCCGCGCTGATGCTGGTGGTGCGGTCGGTCAGCACCTGCACCTCCACCGTGCTCGGCAGACTTGCCTGCAATTGTGGCAGCAAGGCATTGATGCTCTCGACCACGGCCAGCACATTGGCGCCAGGCTGGCGTTGGATATTCACAATCACCGCTGGGGTCAGATTGGCCCAGGCGGCCAGACGCAAGTTTTCGGCGTCGTTGTCGACCGTGGCGACATCTTGCAGGCGCACTGGCGCGGCATTTTTGTAGGCAATTACCAGCTGGCGATAGTCTTCGGGTTTTTCCAGCTGGTCATTGGCATCCAGGCTGGAGGCGCGATTGGGACCGTCGAAGCTACCTTTGGGGCCATTCAGGTTATTGCGGGTGACGGCGCTGCGCAGGTCCTCCAGGCTCAGGCCGTAAGAGGCCAAGGCATTCGGGTTGGCGCGGATGCGCACCGCCGGACGCTGACCGCCGCCAATGCTGACCAGCCCGACACCGGATATTTGCGAGATCTTTTGCGCCAGGCGGGTGTCCACCAGGTCTTGAATCTGCGCCAACGGCAGGCTGTCGGAGACGATTGCCAAGCTCATGATCGGCGCATCGGCCGGATTGACCTTGCTGAACACCGGCGGGGTCGGCAGGTCTTTGGGCAACAGGCTGGCGGCCACGTTGATGGCAGCCTGCACGTCTTGCTCGGCCACATCCAGGTTGCTGCTAAGGCCAAACCGCAGGGTGATCAGCGAGGCGCCACCGGAGCTGCTGGAACTCATCTCCGTCAGTCCGGCGATCTGCCCGAACTGGCTTTCCAACGGTGCGGTGACCGTTGAAGTGACGATTTCTGGGCTGGCACCGGGATACAGGGTGACCACCTGAATGGTCGGATAGTCGACCTCGGGCAAGGCCGCCACCGGCAAGATCCGGTAAGCAATCAAGCCCGCCAGCAGAATGGCCACCATCAACAAGGTGGTGGCCACCGGCCGCAAAATAAACAGCCGTGACGGGTTCATTGCGCGGAGCCGGGATTAGCCGCAGTTGGTACAGCCGCAGTCGGTGCGGGCGCCGCCGGCTCAGCAACCTTGACTTGCATATCCTCGCGCAAGCGGTCGACACCTTCAGTCACCACCCGCTCACCAAAGGCCAGGCCGCTGAGCACTTGCAACTGCTCGCCAGTGGTGGCGCCGACACTGATATTGCGCAGATGCACCTTGTCGCTGTCATCCAACACATAGACGAAACTGCCCTGGGTGCCGCGCTGCACCGCATTCGCCGGGATCACCAAGGCATCGGTCAGGGTTTGCGCCAGCAAGCGCACATTGACGAACTGATTGGGAAACAGGGCTTTATCGCTGTTATCGAAGCGCGCCCTGAGCTTCAGGGTGCCGGTGGTGATATCGATCTGATTGTCGAGGGTGGTCAACACGCCCTCGGCCAATTGCAGGTTTTGGTTGCGATCCAGAGCCACCACCGGCAAGGGCTTGCCAGTGGCCATTTGCTGGCGAATCAATGGCAGCTGCTGCTCGGGCAGGCTAAACACCACGGCAATCGGTTTGACCTGGGTAATCACCACTATACCGGTGGTATCACCTGCGCTGATCAGGTTACCGACATCGACTTTACGCAAGCCCAAGCGGCCGCTGATGGGGGCGCGCACCTCGCTGAACTGCAGGTTGAGCTTGGCCTGATCGACCGCTGCCTGATTGGCCTTGAGGGTGCCCTGGTATTGATTGACCAGCGCCAATTGGGTGTCGAGGGTCTGTTTGGCGATGGAGTCCTGGGCAAACAGCCCGCGATAACGTTCAAGATCAATCAGGGCGTTTTGCAGTTGCGCCTGATCGCGCTGCTGGGCGCCTTCGGCCTGCTGCAGGGCAACGCGAAAACTGCGCGGGTCGATCTGCGCCAACAGGTCGCCGGCATTGACCTCCTGGCCTTCCTCAAACAACACCTTAACCAATTCGCCATCAACCCGACTGCGCACCGTCACGGTGTTATAGGCCGTCACGGTGCCCAGGCCGTTGAAATACACCGGCAGGTCGGTACGGGTCACTGCGGCGGCGCTGACTAGAAAGTCAGCACCGACAGCAGATTTGCGGCCCTCGCGCTCAGGTGTGCTGGACTTGGCCAGTTGCTGCACCAATAACACCAACCCAACCAGCACAAAAGCGCTGATCAGCCAGGGACGCAGGGTCAAAAACCACGAACTTTGTTTAGTTGTTGCAGACATAAGTGTCACAGCCGAGAAGATTTCGCGAACGATAAGCATCTGAAGCCCCGAAGCAAAGCCTCTTTACCGGCTTTTTACCTTACGGGACATTTCCAGCAGGTGAAATCCGTCTAAGGGCTGGCGACGCAAGCGCTGTAAGTCCAGAACCTGTCGCATAATGCAGTGAAAAGAGGCGCGATATGAGAGCCTATTTAGAGATGAATAATGTTCAAGAAACTCAAGCTCAGCCTGTTGAACTGATTCAACCCATCACCCACCAGCATCCGGCGGTGACCGCATGATTGAAGTAACCGAAGTTTCCATTGCCGACCTGCGCGCCGCGCTGGCGTCGGGCCAAACCACCGCAGTTGAGCTGGTTCAGGGCTATCTCGCGCGGATCGATGCCTACGACGGCGCCGACACGGCCACTGCCCTCAACGCGCTGGCGGTGCGCAATCGTGATGCACTCAAGGAGGCGCAGGCATCCGATGCCCGCCGCGCCCGTGGCGAAACCCTAGGCTCACTGGATGGCATCCCCTACACGGCCAAGGACAGTTATCTGGTCAAGGGCCTGACCGCCGCCTCCGGCAGCCCGGCCTTCAAGGACCTGATCGCTTATCGGGATGCGTTCACCGTCGAACGCTTGCGCGCCGCCGGCGCGATCTGCCTGGGTAAAACCAATATGCCGCCCATGGCCAACGGAGGTATGCAGCGCGGCGTGTATGGCCGGGCCGAGAGCCCGTACAACGCAGGTTACCTCACCGCGCCCTTTGCCTCGGGTTCCTCCAACGGAGCTGGTACGGCCACAGCAGCGAGTTTCGCCGCCTTCGGCCTGGCCGAAGAAACTTGGTCGAGCGGGCGCGGGCCAGCCTCCAACAATGGCCTGTGCGCCTACACGCCGTCGCGCGGAGTGATTTCGGTGCGCGGAAACTGGCCGCTGACGCCGACCATGGACGTGGTCGTGCCCTATGCCAGAACCATGGCCGACCTGCTCGAAGTGCTCGACGTGGTAGTGGCGGAAGATCCCGACAAACGCGGCGATCTCTGGCGCTTGCAAACCTGGGTGCCGATTCCCAGCGTCGCCTCGGTGCGCCCCGTCTCCTATCCGGCGCTTGCCGCCAATAGCGCAGCACTTGCCGGCAAGCGCTTCGGCGTACCGCGCATGTTTATCAACGCTGACGCCGACGCGGGCACCAGCGACAAACCGGGTATTGGTGGCCCAACCGGGCAACGCATCATCACCCGAGCCTCAGTGATCGAGCTCTGGCAACAGGCGCGCCAGGCGCTGGAAGCCGCCGGCGCCGAAGTGATGGAGGTAGATTTCCCACTGGTGTCCAATTGCGAGGGTGATCGTCCCGGAGCGCCGACCGTGTTCACCCGTGGCCTGGTGTCCAAGGAGTTCCTCCATAACGAATTGTGGGATCTGTCGGCTTGGGCCTTCGATGATTTCCTGCAGGCCAACGGTGATCCCAAGTTGAACCGCCTGGCCGATGTGGACGGAGCGCTGATTTTCCCGCATGACCCAGGCACCCTGCCCAACCGCGAAGACGAGCTGGCGGCCGGCATGGATGAGTACGTGCGCATGGCCAAGCGCGGCATTACCCCGTGGGATGAAATTCCACGCCTGGCTGACGGCCTGCGCGGGCTAGAACAAACCCGCCGCATCGATCTGGAAGAATGGATGGACCAACTGGGACTCGACGCGGTGCTGTTCCCAACCGTCGCCGACGTGGGCCCGGCAGATGCCGATGTGAATCCGGCTTCTGCGGATATTGCCTGGAGTAACGGTGTCTGGGTTGCCAACGGCAACCTCGCCATCCGCCATCTGGGCGTGCCCACCGTCACCGTGCCGATGGGCGTGATGGCGGATATCGGCATGCCGGTAGGCCTGACCTTCGCCGGCCGCGCCTACGACGACTCGGCGCTGCTGCGCCTGGCCTCAGCCTATGAGTCGATCGGCAGCAAGCGCGTGATCCCGCCACGCACCCCAGCCCTGCAGCGCGGCTAAAAGAAGCGCCGGGCTTGGTCATGGAAATGCGCTGCCTTATGCCACGCGGCATAAACTGTAAATTGCGAGCAGCGCAGCAAAAGGGGCAAGTTCTGCGGCGGTGTTGCACTTAGCCTCAAACGCCAACGGCCCGCCGAGGCGAGCCGTTGGGCTAACGGTGCAGGCTTACAGCAATACGGCGGTGGCGGCGGCGTAGTCGGGTTCGTTGCCAATTTCGGCGACTAACTCACTGTGCAGCACTTGATCGTTCTCATCCAGGACCACCACAGCACGGGCGGCAACGCCGGCCAATGGGCCGCTGGCGATGGCCACACCGTAGTCCTGCAAAAAGGCGGCGCCGCGCATGGTGGACAGGTTAACCACATTGACCAGACCTTCGGCGCCACAAAAGCGCGACTGGGCAAACGGCAAGTCAGCAGAAATGCACAGCACCACGGTGTTGGTCAGGGTGCTGGTTTCAGCATTGAATTTACGCACCGACGTGGCACAGGTTGGCGTATCCACACTTGGAAAAATGTTCAGCACTTTGCGTTTGCCGGCAAATTTGCTCAGCGCAATATCCGACAAATCGCTGCCGACCAGAGTAAAGGCCGGGGCGGTTTGACCCGCCTGAGGAAAAGCGCCGGACACTTCAACCGGGTTGCCGTGCAGGGTTACTTGAGACATGGAAGTTCCTCTAAAGGGTCAATGGACAAGGCGTAGTAAAACACGCCCGGGTTAAATTTTGTCGTCAAAGTCAGGTTTTATGGGTGACAAAATGATGCCTCCATAACGCCTTGAATAATGCTTTTTAGGCACTCGCTTTCGCCAACACCTGCGGGGTTGGGTGAAACAACACATGCTCAACGATAGGCCCGACGGCCACCTCGCCGATCTTGCGGTAGCCGTGACGCTGATAGAACTCCAGATAACGGCTATTACCGGTATCCAGCACTATGCCTTGTGAGTTGGGGTCTTGCGCGCACCAGTCGTGCAGCGCCGCCAGCAGTTGCTCACCGAGATGCTGGCCCTGGAACTCGGGATGCACGCCCATCAGCGGCAATAAATGATGCGGTCCATCGGGTAAACAAGCCGCCACCGCCGCGTGATAGTCCAGGTAGCGGCGCGTACCGCGAAAGCCTGCGCTGAGTAACATGCGCAGGCGCCAGCTCCAGCTTTCAGTAACCTCCAGCCGGCGCATGGGCGGTGCCACCAGCACTATCCCCGCCAGGCGATCATCAATCAGCAAACCAATCGCCGGCAGCTCCTCAGCAAAGTGCCGCTGCACCAACTCACGCACCGTGGCGCGCACACGCTGGTCGTAACCGGCGCGCTGGGCTTCAAACAAGTAGGCAAAAGTCGGTTCGTGGCGATAGGCGTGATACAGCAAGGAACGCGCCTCGCGGGCGTAACCGCTGTCGAGCATTCGAACTTCAACGGGCGATGTGGGCATGCGCTGACCTCTTCTATCTTTTGGTTTATGGGTCTGTTCTGGCACGTTAGCACCGCAGCTGTGTGGCTGCCAGATAACTGGCCGAGCGCAGAGCAGATCGGCTAGCATCGCAGCCACGCCAGCCGAACCCCGAGGACCGTCGCCCATGAAGATTGTTTCGTTCAATATCAACGGCCTGCGCGCCCGCCCCCATCAATTGGCGGCGCTGATCGACAAGCACCAACCCGATGTAATAGGTCTGCAGGAAACCAAAGTCAGCGATGAGCAGTTCCCCCTGGAAATGGTCGAAGCCCTCGGCTATCAGGTGCATTACCACGGACAAAAAGGTCACTACGGCGTCGCCTTGTTGTCACGCCAGGCGCCCTTGAGCCTGCATAAAGGCTTTGCCGATGATAATGAAGAGTCCCAGCGCCGGTTTATCTGGGGCACCTTCGCCGATGCCAATGGCCAGCCCATTACCATCATGAATGGCTACTTTCCCCAGGGCGAAAGCCGTGACCACCCAACCAAGTTCCCAGCCAAAGCGCAGTTTTACGCCGACCTGCAAGCGCTGCTCGAAGGCCAGTTCCAGCCAACCCAACCGCTGATCGTGATGGGCGACATTAATATCTCCCCGCAAGATTGCGACATCGGCATTGGCCCGGAGAATGCCAAGCGCTGGTTGAAAACCGGCAAGTGCAGCTTCCTGCCCGAGGAGCGTGAATGGCTGCAGCGTTTGAAAGACTGGGGCCTGCACGACAGCTACCGGCAACTCTACCCCCAGGTGAATGACTGTTTCAGCTGGTTTGATTACCGCAGCCGTGGTTTTGAGGATCAACCCAAACGAGGCCTGCGCATCGATGTAATCCTGGCCAGCACGGCGCTGCAAAATCGCCTGCAGGCAGCCGGCATCGACTACGAACTGCGCGGCATGGAGAAACCCTCGGACCACGCCCCTATCTGGCTGCAGCTGAGCTAACCACAGCCTGGCAAAGCCCGTATTAGAGCCATCACCGGCCAGGCGCTGTCATCTTTCGGTAATCTATCTGACTTAATCTGCGCAGCACGTTCCTCCCTAACCTAAGGTGCATGCCCGCATGCTGCGCAACCCGTCTACCACTGATAACGACACCTGGGGCCGCACCAGCGGCTGGTTGATTCTTGGCTTTCTTTGCTACGCCCTGCCTTGGCGGGTGTTCGCTGCCCTGCCCTTGCCGCCCGAAGGCCAGCCGGCGTTACAGATCCAAGGTTCCAACACCATAGGCGCCCGCCTTGGGCCGGCGCTGGTTAAGGGTTTGCTGGAAGAACAAGGGTTTAAGGATGTGCGCATCGAGGCCGACAAGCTCGCCAATGAACAGCGCGTGTCGGGCGTTAACACCGCCAAACAGCGGGTATTCATCGAGGTTGCGGCCCACGGTTCAGGCACCGCCTTTGTGGCCTTGAAAGATGCCAGCGCGCAGCTCGGCGCCAGCTCTCGACCAATTAAAGCCGCCGAGGCTCAAAGCCTGTCGGCTATGGGCGACTTTCACAGCGCCGCCGCCGAACACATCATCGCCATTGACGGTTTGGCCGTGATTCTTAACCAGCAAAACCCGCTGGCCAGCCTCACCACCAGCCAGATCGCCCAGGTGTTTAGCGGTGAGATTAAAACCTGGGAGGAACTCGGCGGCAGCGGCGGGCCTATTCATTTGTATGCCCGCGACGATAACTCCGGCACCTTCGATACCTTCAAGGAGTTGGTGCTGACAGCTAACGGCAAGACCTTAGCGACCAGCAGCCAGCGCTTCGAGTCCAGCGAGCAATTGTCCGACGCGGTCAGCCAAGACCCGCAAGGCATCGGCTTTATCGGGCTGCCGTACATTCGCCAAGCCAAGGCCCTGGCGGTCACCGATGGCCAATCGCGGCCGATGCTACCGACCGCCACTCTGGTGGCGACCGAAGACTATCCGCTGTCGCGCCGCTTGTTTTTTTACAACGCGCCCAACGCCAACAACCCCTGGGTGCAAGCCTTGGTGCAGTTCGCCCACAGTGAAAAAGGCCAGGCATTGGTCGAGAAAGTCGGCTTCGTGCCCCAGACAGTCAGCGCCGTTAGCGTTATTCCTAGCGCCAGCATGCCACCGATCTACCACGAACTGACCCAGCAGGCGCAGCGCCTGAGTGTTAATTTTCGCTTCCAGCAAGGCAGCGCTAACCTGGACAACAAGGCCCTGCGCGACGTCGAGCGGGTGCTTGAATATCTGGATAAACAGCAGAAAACCCAACATAAGGTGGTGTTGGTTGGTTTTGGCGACCCCAAGGTCGATGAGGCCCATGCGCTGATTTTGTCCAAATGGCGCGCCCAAGTGGTCCGCCGTGAACTGAGCAAAGGCCAGGTGATCATCGATAAAATCATCGGCTTTGGCGCAGAGTTGCCGGTCGCCAACAACCAAGGCGACGAAGGCCGCATCAAAAACCGCCGGGTTGAGGTATGGGTTTACTAGCCCACACCAGCTGCCATAAAAAAGCCGAGGCCCGCATATAGCGGGCCTCGGCTTTTTAGCAGTGGGCTTACAGGCGGATTAACGCGCCATGTATTTACCGATTTCAAATTTACCAATCGCCATCCGGTGCACTTCGTCCGGGCCGTCGGCCAGGCGCAGGGTGCGTTGCATGGCGTACATATAGGCCAATGGGAAGTCGTTGGAAACCCCGGCGCCGCCGTGGATCTGGATCGCCCGGTCGATCACCTGCAAGGCCACGTTAGGTGCCACCACCTTGATCTGGGCAATTTCGCTGGCAGCGATTTTGTTGCCCACGGTGTCCATCATAAAGGCGGCATTCAGGGTCAGCAGCCGCGCCATGTTGATCTCGGTGCGCGAGTCGGCAATCTTGTCGATATTGCCGCCCAGGCGAGCCAAGGGTTTGCCAAAGGCAGTACGGCTGACGGCGCGTTTGCACATCAGCTCCAGTGCCCGCTCGGCCATGCCGATGGAGCGCATGCAGTGGTGAATCCGGCCTGGGCCAAGGCGACCCTGGGCAATCTCAAAACCACGGCCCTCGCCCAGCAAAACGCTTTCGTAAGGTACACGGACGTTTTCGAACAGTACTTCGGCGTGGCCGTGGGGCGCATCGTCATAGCCGAACACCGGCAGCGGGCGGACGATTTTCACCCCTGGCGCATCGGTCGGCACTAGGATCATCGAGTGCTGCTGGTGGCGTGGCGCGTCCGGGTTGGTCAGGCCCATGAAGATCATGATCTTGCAGCGTGGATCGCAGGCGCCGGAGGTCCACCACTTGCTGCCATTGATTACCCACTCATCGCCTTCACGCACGGCGCGGGCTTGCATATTGGTGGCATCCGATGAGGCCACGCCCGGTTCGGTCATGGCGAATGCCGAGCGAATTTCACCGCGCAACAGCGGTTCCAGCCATTGCTTCTTCTGTTCTTCGTTGGCGTAGCGGACCAGCACTTCCATGTTGCCGGTGTCCGGCGCCGAGCAGTTAAAGGGCTCGGGACCCAGCAAGGAGCGGCCCATGATCTCGGCCAGCGGTGCGTATTCCAGATTGGTCAGGCCAAAGCCCTGCTCCGAATCCGGCAGAAACAGGTTCCACAGGCCTTCGGCTTTAGCGCGAGCTTTCAGCTCTTCCATAATTGCGGTTGGCTGCCAGCGGTCACCAGTGGCGACCTGCTGCTCGAACACCGACTCGGCCGGATAGACGTAAGCGTCCATAAACGCGGTGACGCGTTCACGCAATTGCTGAACCTTGGGGGAGTAGGCGAAATCCATGGGAGCACCTTTGGCTGAGGGAAATAATTGAGCTGGTAAGAATGCTAGAACAGCGTTTAAGATTTATCTAACCTATTTTCACTGTGTATGAACATTCATAAGCCATATGCAGTTATGGCTTGCACGCGCACTTCAGGAGTTGTTTGGACATGAATCTGAGCAAAGTCGATCTGAACCTGTTTATCGTCTTCGATGCCATCTACACCGAGGCCAACCTGACCCGGGCTGGGCAGATAGTCGGCATCACTCAGCCTGCGGTGTCCAACGCCCTGTCGCGCTTGCGTGAGACCTTCAACGACCCGCTGTTTGTGCGCACCGCCCAAGGCATGGTGCCGACACCGATGGCGCAGAACATCATTGGTTCGGTGCGTAACGCCCTGCAATTGCTGCGGGTGTCGGTACAGGAAAGCCGGATTTTCAATCCGCTGGAAGCCAATAAAACCTTCCGTATCAGCATGACCGACCTGGTCGAAGCGGTGCTGCTGCCGCCGCTGTTTCAACGCCTGCGCCGACAAGCGCCAGCAGTGCAGATCGAAAGCTTTCTGGCCCGCCGCCGCGAGACCACCAAGGAGCTGGCGGCCGGGCGCATCGACTTTGCCGTCGATGCACCGCTGAATACCGACTTACAGGTGCGCCACGTCAAGCTGTTTGAAGACCGCTACGTGTGCACCATGCGCCGCGGCCACCCGCTGGCCAAAGACAAACTCAGCCTAGATGAATACCTGTCGCTGACCCATATCCACATTTCCAGCCGCCGCAGTGGCCTTGGCCTGGTGGATTTGGCTCTAGGCAAGATGGGTATCCAGCGCAAGATTGCCCTGCGCTCGCAGCACTACCTGATGGCCTCGATGGTGAT
>JAURXE010000374.1 GCA_030654635.1 Pseudomonas sp. | reverse complement strand
GGCCAAGCCAAATTGGGTGGCATTGGCCTCGGCAATGGCGGCGTCGAAGTCGCTGTAACGAATGACTTGCAGCAATGGCCCGAAGAACTCTTCATCCGGGCGATTGCTCACGGCGGTGACATCGATAATGCCCGGCGTGAGCAAGGCCGCCGTGGCCTGCGGCTGAGTCATGGTCAGCAACGCCGTTGCACCCTTGGCCAGCAACTGCTGTTGCGCGGAGAGCAGATGCTCGGCGGCCGCCAACGAAATGACCGAACCCATAAAAGGTGCCGGAGTCGCATCGAAGGCACCGACCTGAATATTCGACGCCACCGCTACCAGACGTGCCAGCAGGGCATCGCCCCACTCGCCTTGCGGTACCAACAAGCGGCGTGCGCAGGTGCAACGTTGGCCGGCGCTGATAAAGGCCGATTGAATAATGGTGTAAACCGCCGCATCCAGATCCGCGACTTGATCGACCACCAGCGGATTATTGCCGCCCATTTCCAGCGCCAGGATTTTATCCGGGCGGCCGGCAAACTGTTTATGCAGCAAATTACCGGTGCCGCTGGAACCGGTGAAAAACAAACCATCGATACCAGCATCGGCGGCCAGCGCCACGCCGGTTTCCCGCGCGCCCTGCAACAGGTTAAGCACGCCCGCCGGCAAGCCGGCCTCGATCCAGCACTTAACCGTCAACTCGGCGACTTTCGGGGTCAGCTCGCTGGGTTTGAAAATCACCGTATTGCCGGCCAACAACGCCGGCACTATATGGCCATTGGGCAAGTGGCCGGGGAAATTGTAGGGGCCAAACACCGCCACCACGCCATGGGGTTTGTGCCGCAGCACGGCGGTGGCATCGGCCAGCGGGCCGCTCTTCTCGCCGGTGCGCTCGCGATAGCTTTGGACCGAGATGGCGACCTTATTGACCATGCTGGTGACTTCGGTGGTCGACTCCCAGAGTGGCTTACCGGTCTCTTCACCAATGCAGCGGGCCAGTTCATCGGCATGCTTTTTCAGGCTAGCGGCGAACGCCTCCAGCACGGCAATCCGCTCATCCAGAGAACGCTGTGCCCAGGCCGGAAATGCTTCCCGCGCAGCCGCCACCGCCGCCACCACCTGGGCTGGGGTTGCCGCCCGGCCAGTCCAGATCACGGCCTGACTGACCGGATTC
>JAURXE010000371.1 GCA_030654635.1 Pseudomonas sp. | reverse complement strand
AACCATGGCCGCCAGCTCGTCATATTGATGGGCCAGGGCGGTTTCCAGGTTGAAAGGAATGACCGCGGCCTGCGGGTGACCGGCCTCGCTGATGGCGTCATAGACCTGATTCAGATTGGCTTCGGTCTTGCCCAGCAACAGCACGGTGGCACCCAAGGCGGCAAAGCTCTTGGCGGCAACCGCGCCGATGCCGCGGCCAGCGCCGGTCACCAATATAACGCGGCCTTTCAATAGGTCTGGGCGGGCGGTGTAGTCGAACATGGAGGAATCTCTCTCGTGTCTTGGGTTCAGGCGAAGTGCGGGTTAGTCGCGAGGCGGCGTAACCCGCCGTTGCGTTGGCGCCGGCAAGGCCTCAGCAGGAGCACAGCGCCCGATCAAGCAGCGTGCGCAATTCAGACGGGTGATTAACCACCGCATCGGCGCCCCAGTGATCGGGATTGTCATCGCGATGGATATAGCCGTAGCGAACCGCCGCAGTACGGGTGCCGGCCGCGCGGCCAGACTCGATATCGCGCAGGTCATCGCCAACAAACAGCACGCTGGCAGGTGTAAGGCCCAAGCGCGAGCAGGCCAGGATCATCGGCTCGGGGTCGGGCTTGGTGTTTTTCACATGCTCAGGGCAAATCAGAATTGCCGAGCGTTGGGCCAGGCCCAGCTGCTGCATGATGGGTTCTGCGTAGCGCAGTGGTTTGTTGGTGACCACGCCCCAGATCAGCTTGGCCTGCTCGATGTCGGCCAGCAGCTCTTCGATGCCGTCAAAGGGCCGGGTGAACACTGCGCAGTGTTCTTGATAACGGTCCAGAAATTCCTGGCGCAGCGTCTCGAATCCGGCGTCTTGCGGGCTCAGCGCAAAAGCGCTGGCGACCATGGCGCGGGCGCCGCCGGAGATCTGCTCGCGGATTAGCTGTTCGGCAATCGGCGGCAGGTCGCGGGCGGCGCGCATCGCCTGGGCTACGGCGATAAAGTCGGGGGCACTGTCGAGCAGGGTGCCGTCCATGTCAAAAAGCACAGCACGCAGGCGCATCAGGCTTCCTTTAAGGTTTGCAGCATGTAGTTAACGTCGACGTCGCTGGCCAGCTTGTAGTGCTTGAGCAGCGGATTGTAGGTCAGGCCGATGATGTCTTTGACTTGCAGGCCGGTGGCGCGGCTCCAGGCCCCCAGTTCTGAGGGGCGGATAAACTTTTTAAAGTCGTGGGTGCCGCGCGGCAGCATGCGCATCAGGTATTCGGCGCCAATAATGGCAAACAAATAGGCCTTGGGGTTGCGGTTGATGGTAGAGAAAAACACCTGGCCGCCGGGCTTGACCAGTGCGTGGCAGGCGCGAATCACCGAGGCCGGATCGGGCACGTGCTCGAGCATCTCAAGGCAAGTGACCACATCAAATTGCTCGGGCATTTGCTGGGCCAGGTCTTCCGCGGTGATTTGCCTATAGTCGACCGACACGCCGGATTCCAACTGGTGCAGGCGGGCCACGGCCAGCGGCGCTTCGCCCATGTCGATGGCGGTGACTGTGGCGCCGCGCAGGGCCATGGCTTCGCTCAAGATGCCGCCGCCGCAACCGATGTCGAGCACGGTCTTGCCGGCCAGTTTGGCTCGCTCGTCGATCCAGTTAACCCGCAGCGGATTGATGTCGTGCAGTGGCTTGAACTCGCTTTCGCGGTCCCACCAGCGGTGTGCCAGAGCTTCAAATTTAGCGATTTCGGCGTGGTCGACGTTGCTCATAGAAGAACCTGTGGGTAAAGAATCTGGTGGGTTAACTCAGCGGGCCGCGATGCGGGCGCCCCAGCTGCGGGCGGTGGCAATCAAGCGGTCTTCGTCGAGACGGGTTAGCTGCTGGTTGTCGAGCAACTGCTTGCCGCCAACCCAGACATGTTTAACCGCATTGCGATTGCCTGCATAAATCAGTTGTGAGACCGGATCATAGACCGGTTGTTGCGCCAGGCCGCTGAGGTCAAAGGCTAACAGGTCGGCGGCTTTGCCGATTTCCAGTGAGCCGGTGTGTTCCTCAATCCCCAGGGCGCGGGCGCCGTTAAGGGTGGCCATGCGCAGTGCCCGATGGGCGTCCAGCGCGGTTGCCGAGTTGGCCACGGCTTTGGCCAGCAAGGCGGCGGTGCGCGTTTCGCCGAGTAAATCCAGGCTGTTATTGCTGGCCGCGCCGTCGGTGCCAATCGCCACATTAACCCCGGCTTGCCAAAGTTTTTCTACCGGGCACAGACCGCTGGCGAGTTTGAGGTTGGAATGCGGGCAATGGATGACGCTGCTGTTGCTTTCTACCAGCAGCGCGAGGTCGTCGTCGCTGACTTGGGTCATGTGCACCGCCTGGAATCGTGGCCCCAGCAGGCCTAGGCGGGCCAGGCGTGCTAGCGGGCGTTCGCCGCGCTGCTCAAGGCTTTGCTGCACCTCGAAGGCGGTTTCCTGCACGTGCATATGAATGCCGGCGTCGAGTTCTTCGGCCAGCACGCGAATGGTTTCCAGTTTGTCATCGCTGACGCTGTAGGGCGCGTGGGGGCCGAAGGCGACATTCAGCCGTGGATGTTGCTTGAGGTCGCCGAACAGGTGCAGGCCTTTATGCAAAGACTCGGCGCTGTCGCGGGCGCCAGGAATCGGGAAGTCGAGGATCGGAATGGTGATCTGGGCACGCATGCCGCTGGTGTGAATCACCTCGCTGGCCACTTCCGGGAAAAAATACATGTCGGAGAAACAGGTGATACCGCCCTTGAGTTGCTCGGCAATCGCCAGCTCGGTGCCATCGCGCACGAAGGCCTCATCCACCCAGCGCGCTTCGGCGGGCCAGATATGCTGCTCAAGCCAATGCATCAGCGGCACATCGTCGGCCATGCCACGAAACAGCGTCATCGCCGCGTGGCCGTGGGCATTGATCAGTCCGGGGCAGAGCAGCATGTCCGGCAGTTCGCGGACTTCTTTGGCCGGGTGCAGCAGGGCACTGGCGCGCGGCGCGATCAGTACGATGCGACCGTCACGAATGCCCAGGCCGTGCTCTTTTAACACCACGCCGGCGGGCTCAACCGGCACCAGCCAGGTCGGCAAGAGGAGGAGGTCGAGCGGGGCGCTGTGGTCGGGCATGATCGGCAGTCTTGAGCATCTATTCAGGGGCCGGCAAGTATACCCGAGCATATGGGCGCCTGCCGGACTTAGAGCTGCCCTACTGCGAACGCCTGGCGATTGGCTCGTTTTCCCGCGCAACCTCGTTAAATAGGCCGGCTATTCTCTTCGGTTGCGCGAATAAACGCGCTCAATTCCAGTCTTTCTCGCGACGGGCATCTAAGTCAGGCAGGCGCCCGGTCAGACGGCTCGCTATAATCGGCGGCTTTTGGTTGTGGATACGAGGTGAGTCATGCGTGATCGATTGCTAGCGGCAGAGAAAGTTAAGGCGATTGAATGGCGCGATGGCACGCTGTATTTGCTCGATCAGCGGCTGCTGCCGTTCGAGGAGACCTGGCTGGCCTATGACTCGGCAGCAGGCGTGGCTGAGGCCATTCGACAGATGGTGGTGCGCGGTGCGCCGGCCATCGGTATTGCGGCGGCCTATGGGCTGGTGCTGGGCGTCAAGGCGCACCTGGCCGCCGGTGGCGATTGGCGGGCGGCGTTGGAGGCGGATTTCCAGGTGCTGGCTGACTCGCGGCCGACCGCAGTTAATTTGTTTTGGGCGCTGAACTGCATGCGCGAGCGTTTGCAGCGGCTAAAGCCGGCCGATGATGCCTTGCACATCCTGGAGCAGGAGGCTCTCGGCATTCATGCCAGCGATCGCGAGGCCAATCTGACCATGGCGCAGTTCGGCGTCGAGGTGATTCGTCAGCATCAGGGCAGTGCGCAGCCGATTTTGACCCACTGCAACACCGGCGCATTGGCGACTGGCGGCTTTGGAACGGCGCTCGGAGTGATTCGCGCGGCCTATCTGGAAGGCTTGGTTGAACGGGTCTATGCCGATGAAACCCGGCCCTGGTTGCAGGGTTCGCGCCTGACCGCTTGGGAGCTGGCCAGCGATGGCGTGCCGGTCACCTTGAATGCCGATTCTGCCGCCGCCCACCTGATGAAAACCAAGGGTATTACCTGGGTGATAGTGGGCGCCGACCGCATCACCGCCAATGGTGACGTGGCCAACAAGATCGGCACTTACCAGCTGGCGGTGAATGCCATGCACCACGGCGTGCGTTTTATGGTGGTGGCGCCCAGCTCGACCATTGATATGGCGCTGGCCACTGGCGATGAAATTCCCATCGAGGAGCGCGACGGCAGTGAGTTACTGGAGATCGCCGGACGGCGGGTGGCGGCCGAGGTGGAGGCAATCAATCCGGTGTTTGATGTGACGCCAGCCGACCTGATTGACTACCTGGTCACCGAAAAGGGCGTGATCGAGCGGCCGAACGCGGCGAAAATGGCCCAGCTGATGTGTCGTAAGCGCCTGCACTGAGTGTTGTGCGGCCCGGAGTGCCGGGTTGGGTGCGGTGGGGTGATTGTGGTATGCTCCGGCGGTTTTCAGGCTGGCCTTGATGGGCCACTGAAGTGCACAGATTTTTAGCTTAACCCGTTGATTTTTCGTGAGTCGTTGCAGCTAAATTAGCCGCAACGGCGAACTTCGCCATATTCCACGCGGATTGCGCGGAGTTTCACCAGAATAAGGAACCAGGCTTCTCATGGGCGAACTGGCCAAAGAAATTGTACCGGTCAATATCGAAGACGAGCTGAAACAGTCGTATCTCGACTACGCGATGAGCGTGATCGTTGGTCGTGCGTTACCGGAC
>JAURXE010000346.1 GCA_030654635.1 Pseudomonas sp. | reverse complement strand
GCCGCCTGACTCGACAATAATCAGGTCGAGGCCGGGGAAGCGCCGGTTCAGCTGGTCGATGGCTTCCAGGTTGATTGAGGCGTCTTCGCGAATCGCGGTGTGCGGGCAGCCGCCGGTTTCCACGCCGATAATCCGCTCCGGGGCCAGGGCTGCGTTGCGCACCAGAAATTGCGCGTCCTCCTGGGTGTAAATGTCGTTGGTGACCACCGCCAGGTTGTAACGCTCACGCAGGGCCAGGCAGAGGGCCAGGGTCAGGGCGGTTTTGCCGGAGCCGACGGGGCCGCCGATACCGATTCGCAGGGGTTGGCTGTGCATCGCTGAGGTTCCTTTTAAGAGCGAAATAAACGGCTGTACTGGCGTTCGTGGGCCATGCTGGCCAAGGCCAGGCCAAAGCTGGCGCTGCCCCAGTGGGCGGGCTCCAGGGTGCTGGCCTGGTGTTGGGCGCTGCTCAGTAGCGGTAGCAATTGCGACGTCAGGCGCTGCGCGGCTTGCTGGCCGAGCGGCAGGGTTTTCATCAATACCGCCAGTTGGTTTTCCAGCCAGCCCCACAGCCAGGCGCTCAGCGCGTCCGCCGGGTTAATCCCCCAGGCGCGTGCCGCCAGCGCCCAAGCGAGCATCAGGCTGGGTTGGCGCAGGCGGGCCAAACAGTCGCGGCCCGCGTTGTCGAGTTCGGGCAGTTGTTGCAGCAGTTGTTGCAGCGAATAGCCCATCTGGCGGTTTTCTTGTTGCAGCTCGCGGCTTTCGCGGCTGGCGGATTGACGCTCGGCGAGGTTCAGCAGCTCGTCCCAGTCGGCGGCGTTGGCTGCGGCGCAATGGGCCAGCAGCAAGGGCGCATCGAAACGGGCCAAGTTAAGCAGCAACTGATCGGCGATCCAGTGCTGGGCGCTGAGCGAGTCGCAGACCAGCCCCTGCTCGACGGCCATTTCCAGGCCTTGGGAATAGCTGTAGCCACCAATCGGTAGTTGCGGGCTGGCCAGGCGCAGCAAGGCCCAGACATTCGGGTTCATCGACGCGCCAGCGTGGCGCTGGCCAGGGTCATGTGCGGGCGCCAAATTGATGCAGGCGCGCCGGGTAACTGAACTCGGCATCGCCGGCATGGGAGTGATGATGACCGCCGCCATAGGCGCCGTGTTCGGGTTGGTAGGGCGCCTCGATCAGTTCGACCGTGGCGCCCAACTGCTCGAGCATGGCCTTGAGTACGTAGTCATCGGGTAGCCGTAACCAGCCATCGCCCAGTTGCAGGGCGACATGGCGATTACCTAGGTGGTAGGCCGCGCGCGTCAGCTCAAAGGCATTACGGCAGGTGACATGCAGCAAGTTCTCGGTCCGCGCGCAGACCCGTACTGTGCGGCCGTCCTGAGCTTGCAGGCAGTCGCCGTCCTGCAGCGGCGGTTGACCGCGTTCGAGGAACAGGCCGACGTCTTCGCCCGCCGTGGTAAAGCAGCGCAGGCGGCTTTTGCTGCGCGCATCGAAGCTCAGCAATAGCTCGGCATCCCAGCGTGACAGGGGCGCAATACGGTGGTGAATGACCAGCATGATGGCTTTCCAGCAGATTGATTACTGCCAGCAAAGCAAGCGTGGTGCCAAGGCTTGGCAAAGGCCGGATTTAGTGGTGGCGGCGGGTAGCGGGAGTAAAACTGTCGGCTTGGGCAGTTTTATTTGGTGCGTGCAGGTTTTGTGTGCGCCAAATTGATGCGCTCAGGCTTTTGGCTTGCCCAGACCTTGCCAGTGCTTGCCGCCGATCATGATAAAACGCAGCTGCTCGGTGATTTTCGCTTCGGCAGTCAGGTGTGCCGGTAGGGAGGCGGGCGGCGGATCGATCAGTTCGGGCAGGGTGGCGAACACGGTTTTCACTACCAGGTCGGCGAGCACGTCCATGGACGCATCATCGAGGTGCGGCATTTTGCTCATCAGCTTCAGGTCGGCCGCCAAGTCATCGGTAATGCGCTGACGCAGGGCGCCGAGGATCTGCCGCACCGGTTGCGAGCCACCGTATTGCTCGCGGGCGAGAAACAAAAACTGTGGCCGGTTGGCGGTCACTGAGTCGATAAAAATCCGCGCGCTGGCCTCGATCATCCCGCCCAGTTCGAACTCGTTGCGGCGTACCGCGCGCAAGGTGTCGCGAAAGGTCTCGCCGACCTCAGCCACCAGCGCCAGACCCAGTTCGTCCATGTCGTGAAAGTGCCGGTAAAAGCCAGTGGGCACTATGCCGGCTAAGCGTGTGACCTCGCGCAGGCTCAGGCTGCCAAACCCGCGCCCGCCGTCCATCAGGCTGCGCGCTGCAGCCATTAAGGCTTGGCGGGTTTGCAGTTTTTGTTCGGCGCGGGGCGAAGACATGGTCGGTGGGCTTCCTTGGCAAGAGCGGCACTCTACCAAAAGCGCGCGTGGAGCGTCGAACCCATGGCGGGTCGCCAGAGCAATTAAGTGAACAGTTGTTGACTGAAACTCAAGGCTTCTGGCATTTTAGTGAACAATTGTTCACTGAGATTGCTGTTATGGCTTTACTTCCCTTGGCCTGGGCGCGCGCCGCCAGCGGGCTGTTGCGGCCACTGCGGGCGCTGGTGGCGCAAGCCTGGTTGCGCGAGGCGGATGTCGATCTGCTGCTGCAGGCGCTGCACCCGGCGTGGCGCTTGAATCGAGTGCTGGCCCAGGTCGAGCGGCGCGAATGGGTGGCCGAAGACATGCTGGCGCTGACCCTGCGTTGCAACGGCAATGCTGGCGCCTGGCAGCCGGGCCAGCATCTGCAACTATTTTGTGAGCAGGCCGGCGTGCGCCTCAGTCGTAGCTACAGCCTGACGGCGGTGCATGGCGATGGCCGGATCGAACTGGCGATCAAGCGCCAGCCGGGCGGGCGGCTGTCCAATTATCTGCTCGATCATTTGGCTGTTGGCCAGGTGCTGGAACTGGGCCAGGCCAGTGGCCGCCTGCAGTGGCCACAGACGGCTGGTGCGGGGGTGTTGTTACTGGCCGCCGGCAGTGGCATCACGCCCTTGCTGGGCTTGCTGCGTCTGGCCTTGGCCGAGGGTTTCAGTGCGCCGATCACCTTGCTGCATTACGTGCGCAGCCGCAGTCAGCGGGCCTTTAGCCGCGAGTTGCAGGGTTTGCAACTACAGCACCCTAACTTGCAGGTGCGCTGGGCCATCAGCGCAGAACCGGCGACGCTGGATGAGTTGTCCGGGCGTTTTCAGGCCAGTCATCTAGCCGGCTTGCCGGGCGCCAGTTTGCTGGTCTGCGGCCCCCACGGTTTTGTCGCCAGCGTGCGCCAGCAGTGGGCCGGCGAGTTGCAAAGCGAGGCCTTTAGCCTGCCGCCTGCCGTGCCAGCAGTGGGCTTGCAGCTGTTGCAGCTGCAGTTTGCCCGCAGCCAATTGCAGGTCACCGGCGATAACGCCAGCAGTCTGCTCGTGCAGGCCGAGCAGCATGGTTTGCGCCCGGTCCACGGTTGTCGTCAGGGCATCTGCAGCAGTTGCACCTGCACCCTGGTCAGCGGCGCGGTGCGCGATCTGCGCAGCGGCGGGCTGTTTAGCGAGCCGGGCCAGCCCATCCGCATCTGCGTCAGCGTCCCCCAGGGCGATGTAGTGGTCGATCTCTAAAGGAGTGAGTCATGCGTCAAGACCGTCAACTGAGCAGCGCCGAGCAAGATGCCTTCGGCGCCGAACTGGACGCCCTGCGCGCCGCCACCTTGGCCGATTTGGGCGCGGCCGATGCGCGCTATATCCGCCGCATTCGCAGCCTGATTCGCGGCTGCGCCCTGGCTGGGCGATTGTTGCTGCTGGCCGGCTGGTTCCCGCCGACCTGGCTGCTCGGCACTCTGTT
>JAURXE010000345.1 GCA_030654635.1 Pseudomonas sp. | reverse complement strand
GACCGCGTAGCTGGTTGTCGATACGGCGTGATTCATGGCGCTCGGAAGCGATTACATGCAAGCCACCAGCGGCAATAACCTGCTGATGACGCTGCTGCCAGTCGCTCTTGATTTGTGCGATTTGCTCAGGCGTTGCGTTCTCCAAGGCGGCCACTTCGACCTCCCAGTTGCCGCCGAGCAGAATGTCCGTACCGCGACCGGCCATGTTGGTGGCAATAGTCAGGGCCCCAGGGCGACCGGCCTGGGCGATGATTTCGGCTTCTTTTTCGTGGAACTTGGCGTTCAGTACCTTGTGTTCAATACCGGCTTTATTGAGCAGATTGGACACGTACTCGGAGCTGTCGATAGTGGCAGTACCGACCAGTACCGGACGACCTTCAGCCAGGGATTCCTGGATGTCGGTGATGATGGCGGCGTACTTCTCGTCCTGGGTCATGTAGACCAGGTCATTGAAGTCTTTACGACCCAACGGCTTGTTGGTCGGAATCACCACCACGGTCAGGCCGTAGATTTGCTGGAACTCAAACGCCTCGGTATCGGCCGTACCGGTCATACCTGAGAGCTTCTTGTACAGGCGGAAGTAATTCTGGAAGGTGGTCGAGGCCAGTGTCTGGCTCTCGGCCTGAATCGGTAGACCTTCCTTGGCTTCGATGGCTTGGTGCAAGCCCTCGGACAAGCGCCGGCCCGGCATGGTACGGCCGGTGTGCTCGTCGATCAGCATGACCTGATCTTTTTGCACTATGTATTCAACATCGCGATGGAACAGTTTGTGCGCGCGCAGGCCCGAGTACACATGGGTCAGCAAACCGAGGTTATGCGCCGAATAGAGGCTCTCCCCTTCGGCCAGCAAGCCATTGGCGGTCAGCAGATCTTCGATGAACTGGTGGCCTTGCTCGTTCAATTCGACCTGACGGGTCTTCTCATCCAGGGTGTAATGCCCTTCTTGAGTGACCACGCCTTCGACTTCTTCAACGTGCAACTTCAACTGCGGAATCAGCAAATTGATCTGGGTGTAGAGCGCGGAGCTGTCTTCTGCCTGCCCCGAGATGATCAGCGGAGTACGCGCTTCGTCGATCAAAATGGAGTCAACTTCGTCGATTACAGCGAAATTCAGCTCACGCTGGAATTTTTCATCCAGACTGAAAGCCATATTGTCGCGCAGGTAATCAAAACCAAATTCGTTGTTGGTGCCGTAGGTGATGTCGGCCG
>JAURXE010000344.1 GCA_030654635.1 Pseudomonas sp. | reverse complement strand
TTTCGCGGCTAAAGCCGCTCCTACAGGTGCGGTGGCTCGCTCAGCGGCCCAGTTCACGTACCAGCGAGTCGGCGCTGATCTCGCGGATCGACTTGGCGCCGGTTAGCACCATGGCCACGCGCATTTCTTTTTCGATCAGCTCCAGCAGGTTGCTTACCCCGCCGCCACCGGCGGCGGCCAGGGCATAGATATAGGCGCGGCCGAGCATCACGCTGTCGGCGCCGAGGGCGATCATGCGCACCACGTCCAGGCCGGTACGGATGCCTGAGTCGGCAAGAATCGCCAGCTCGCCTTTCACTGCGTCGGCAATCGCCGGCAGGGCGCGGGCGCTGGACAGTACGCCGTCGAGTTGGCGGCCACCGTGGTTGGAGACAACGATGCCGTCGGCACCGAAACGCACCGCATCCTTAGCGTCTTCCGGGTCGAGGATGCCCTTGATCACCATGGGCCCGTCCCAGAAGTCGCGAATCCACTGCAGGTCTTGCCAGGAGATCGACGGGTCGAAGTTGTTGCCCAGCCAGCCGATGTAGTCGGCCAGGCCAGTGGGGTTGCCGCGGTAAGCGGAGATATTGCCAAGGTCATGGGGGCGACCCAGTAGGCCCACATCCAGGGCCCAGGCTGGATGGGTCATGGCCTGCAGCATGCGCCGCAGCGGTGCGTTCGGCCCGCTCATGCCCGAATGGGCGTCGCGGTAGCGGGCGCCGGGTACCGGCATGTCGACAGTGAACACCAGGGTGGTGACGCCGGCGGCCTTGGCCCGTTCCAGGGCGTTTTTCATGAAGCCGCGGTCTTTCAGCACATACAGCTGGAACCACATCGGGCGGCTGATGGCCGGCGCCACTTCTTCGATCGGGCACACCGAGACGGTGGACAGGGTGAAGGGGATGCCTTTGCCTGCGGCGGCTTTGGCTGCTTGCACTTCACCGCGGCGGGCGTACATGCCGGTCAGGCCGACTGGTGCCAGGGCTACCGGCATGGCCAGGGTTTCGCCCAGCAATTGGGTTTCCAGGTTCAGTTGCGACATGTCGCGCAGCACCCGTTGGCGCAGGGCTATGTCGGCCAGATCGCTGACGTTGCGGCGCAGGGTGTGCTCGGCATTGGCGCCGCCGTCGATGTAGTGGAACAGGAACGGCGGCAGCTTGCGTTGGGCGGCGGCGCGGTAGTCGGTGGAGGCAGAAATGATCATGGGATTCA
>JAURXE010000342.1 GCA_030654635.1 Pseudomonas sp. | reverse complement strand
CTTCGCGGTAGCCCAGCAGCTGGACATCAGTTTTATCGAGGAGATGCCGCTGGGCAACATCTCCAGCCATTCCCGCGAGCAGACCCTGTGCAGCAGCGACGAGGTGCGCGAGCGCATTGAACAGCGCTTTCAACTGCTGCCCAGCAGCCACCGTACCGGTGGCCCCTCGCGGTACTGGCAAGTGGTCGGCAGCGACACCCGGGTCGGTTTTATCTCGCCCCATAGCCGCAATTTTTGTGGCGACTGCAATCGTGTGCGAGTCACCGCCGAAGGCCAGCTGGTGCTGTGCTTAGGGTCTGACGGTGCGCTGGATTTGAAAGCCTTGCTGCGTCGCCATCCGAGTGACAGCGCCAGGCTGCGCGGGGCGCTGATCGAGGCTCTGCGGCTGAAACCCGAACGGCATTATTTCGATACCCGCGAGCAAGTACAGGTAGTCCGCTTTATGAGCATGACTGGCGGCTAGCTGGCGCCCGCGAGATCGCTCTGGCGGCGTTGCTTTATCTCGCCGTACAAAATCGTACAGGCTTCGATAAAGCGCCTTGCCAGAACGACCTCGCGAACGCCAGCGCAACTAAATACGTCGAACAACAAAAAACGCCCGCCAACGGGCCGGAGGAAACGCGTGATGGCTAAGACTTTATTGGTAAAAAACGCCGAGCTGCTGGTGACCATGGACGGCGAACGCCGGGAGATCAAACAGGGTGGTCTGTATATAGTCGGCAATCAGATCATGCAGGTTGGGCCTAGCAGCGAGCTGCCAGCCACCGCCGATGAAGTGCTCGACCTCAAGGGCCATATTGTCATCCCCGGCCTGGTCAACACCCACCACCATATGTACCAGAGCCTGACCCGTGTGGTGCCGTCGGCCCAGGATGGCGAGCTGTTTAACTGGCTGCAGAACCTCTATCCGATCTGGGCGCGCCTAACCCCGGAGATGATCCAGGTGTCGACCCAGACGGCGATGGCCGAGCTGATTTTGTCCGGTTGCACCACCTCCAGTGACCACCTGTATATCTACCCGAATGGTTGCAAGCTGGATGACAGCATTCACGCCGCCGCCGAGATCGGCATGCGCTTTCACGCCGCGCGCGGCAGCATGAGCGTCGGCCGCAGCCAGGGTGGTTTGCCGCCGGACAGCGTGGTGGAAAAAGAAGCCGACATCCTCAAGGAATCCCAGCGCTTGATCGAGGACTACCACGACGCCAGCCACAGCTCGATGTTGCGGGTGGTGGTGGCGCCGTGTTCGCCGTTCTCTGTCAGCCGTGACCTGATGCGCGAAGCCGCGGTGCTGGCGCGCCAGTACGGGGTGTCGCTGCACACCCATTTGGCCGAGAACCAAAACGACATTTCCTATAGCCGCGAAAAATTCGGCATGACCCCGGCCGAATACGCCGAAGACCTCGGCTGGGTCGGCCCGGATGTCTGGCACGCCCACTGTGTGCAACTGGATCAGCACGGCATCGACCTGTTCGCCCGCACCGGCACCGGCGTCGCCCATTGTCCGTGCTCTAACATGCGCCTGGCCTCGGGCATCGCGCCAATCCGCAAGATGCGCGACGCCGGCGTGCCGGTCGGTCTGGGCGTCGACGGCTCGGCCTCTAACGATGGCGCCACCATGATCGGCGAAGTGCGCCAGGCCTTATTGCTGCAACGGGTGGGTTTTGGCCCGGATGCCATGACCGCTCGTGAAGCCCTGGAAATCGCCACCCTGGGCGGCGCCAAGGTGCTTAATCGCAACGACATCGGTGCTCTGGCACCGGGCATGTCAGCGGATTTCGTCGCCTTCGACCTGCGCCAAATCGCCTTCGCCGGTGCCCTGCATGACCCACTGGCAGCCCTGGTGTTCTGCGCCCCGAGCCAGGTCGCCCACAGCGTTATCAACGGCAAACAGGTGGTCAAGGATGGCCAGCTGCTGAGCATCGACCTGCCGCTGGTGATCGAACGGCACAACAAGTTGGCGCACAAGCTGGTCAGCGGCGACTAAGTCGTCATTCCCCTTATCGAACTACATGCCCTGCAATGCGGGGCTTTTTGCTGATTAAGGAAAATCCTGTGAAGCCATTTATTTGTTGCCTGTTCGCCAGTCTGTTGTCCTGCGTCGCCAGTGCCGAGACCTATGTGGTCGGCGTCGAAAAAGCGCAATTCTTGCCTTACTACACGGTCGATGCCCAGGGCCAATACAGCGGCTATGCCCGCGAGTTGCTCGACCGCTTTGCCGCGAGCGCCGGCATCACTTTTGTCTACCGGCCGATTGCCACGGCGGGGCTGCTGGATGAGCTGCTGAGTGGCGGAGTCGATTTCAAATATCCGGATAATACGGCCTGGGGCAAGTCAGCCCGTGTGGGTAAAAACATCAGTTACAGCAGCGCCACCGTCGACTACATCGACGGTGTGCTGGTGGCGCCCCCGCAACATGGCAAGGGCCTGGAACAGCTGAAACGCCTGGCCGTGGTCAAGGGCTGGACGCCCCAGCAATACAGTGCTGCCATCGACGCCGGGCAGATCAGCCAGGTGGACAGCGACAGCCTGCTGACCATGATCCGCAGCGCCGTGAAGAAGCAAGCCGATGGTGTTTACTACAACGTCGAAGTGGCGCTCTATGCCCTCAACAACAGCGGTAAATTCATCAACTCCCTGCAGTTCGATGCCGGCTTGCCCTACAACCGTGGCAGTTATCAACTCTCGACCATTCAGCACGCGCCCCTGCTGAAACGCTTCGACCAGTTTCTGGCCGAGAATCAAGCCGAGGTGCAGACGCTGAAAGCCAAATACCGGGTGGAGGAGAACATCAACTCCGAGTTCGTTGGCCTGGAGCAATGGAAGATCGACTTCATCAAGCGCCAGCGCGCCAAAGAGCAAGCCGCCAAGAAGGGCTGATCAAGGTTGGTTTGTAGTGAGTAGGGCGAACGTGGGGTGGACGTAGGGCGGACTCAGGAGCGTAGCGAACAGTCCGCGATTAGCCGCGAACAGTCCGCCAGCCAGTTGGCGTACTGCCTGCGGCGAGTACCGCCTACGCAACAACTCCGGGCGCTCAGTCGTGCTTTGCCTCGTTAGCGCCCGCGCTTGCGCAAGATCTGCGTCGCCCCCTGGGCTTTGTTGCTGTACCAGAGCACTCGGCTGACCCCGCGGGTAATGGCCACATAGGCCAGGCGCAGGCTTTCATCCTGCATGGCTTGCCCATAGCTGTTTTGGAAAAATCCCGAGTAGGCATAGAGCGCATCGCGTAGCGGGTGTGGGGTGGGCGGCAGGCAGTCGTCGAGGATGATCGCCACTTCGGCTTGCAAGCCTTTGGCTCCGTGGATGGTGCAGGCCTTTACCGGCAACTGCTTGTCGAGTTGGCCTCGAACCAGCTGCAAGCTGGCGTTACTGCGGCTCAGCAGCAGCACACTGGTGCGCTCGCGGCTGGTGCCGCTGGCGACGTGCGCGCACGGGGTTTGGCTCTCGGCCAGCAGCTCGGGCAGGCGGGTTTTCAGCTCGAACTGGGTCACCAGCTTAACCCCATGATCACCCGGCTGGGTGGCCCTGACGGCGTTGCTGGTTTTCGCCTGTTTGTGGCTAACGCCGGCCAGTACCGCCTCGCCGTCACGGATGATCGGCTCAATCGAGCGGTAGTTATTTTGCAGCAGCAGCAGCGTGCTTTTGTTCGCTTTCCCCTTGCCTGGGAAGTGTTTGTCGAAGTCGATAAACAGCTCCGGCGAGCTACCGCGCCAGCCATAAATCGACTGCCAGTCGTCGCCGATGGCCATCAGGCTGACCGCCGTACCCTGGCGCACCAACGCGCGCTGCACGGCATTCAGCCACAGTACGATCTGTGGCGAGATGTCCTGAAACTCATCGATCAGCAGATGACTAAAGGGCGCCAGCGCGGCGGCGGACAGTTGCGGCGCGCCGGCATTCATGCGGTCGCTGAGTTGGGCGAAGGCCGCGTCGAAGGTCAGCAAACCCTGCTCGCCCAGCAGTTGCTCGAAGCGCTGCCAAAACAACATCAGGGCTTGGATAAAGCTGCGTTCCTGAGCGGCGCAAGGCAGGGTGGCAAGGTTCAGCTGATCGATGCGAATGCCGATGCTCTGGATAAAGCCGGCCTGCAGATAGAAGGTTTCAAACAGCGGCAGCGGAGTAAATTCGCCGGCCAGTTGGTAAGTGTCCTGCGGTGCTTTGGGCACCCGCGCGCTCTTGCTGGCGCCGTCCGTGGTCGGCGGCGCCGGCAAGCCCAGCAGCCCGTGTACCAGTCGGCGAAAGTCGGCCTGCTGTTCATAACAATGCTGATACGTCTGCTTGAGCAGCGCCAGTTGGGCGGGGCGCAGGCGGCTGCTGGTCAGTGGATTATCCAGCTCACTGTTGGCGCCGCTGCTGGCCAACTGCTCGAACCAACGGGGGTTGCCCAGCGCCTCTTTGGCCAGCACACCCATGGCCGAATGAAAGGTGCGCACGCACTGCCGGGCCTGGCTGGCATCGAAAGGTAATTGCCAGAAGCCCAGCAGCTTCAGCAGCTGCTCGCGCAGTTGCGCGCAGGAGGCATTGGTAAAGGAAATCACCGTCAGCTGGCCATGCTCGATGCCCAGATGACAGAGCATAAACACCACCCGTAGCAGCAGGGTGGTGGACTTGCCCGACCCCGCCGCGGCAAACACTCGGGTCAGCGGACTGCGCCCGAGGATCATCGCCCACTGCTCATCCGAAGGCGCGCTGATGAGGCCGGCGGCCACCGCCTGGCTAACCCGCAAACGCATTGCCGCTATCTGTGGCTCATCGACCGCCATCAGCGCCGGGCCATAAATAGCGCTGCTGGCGGCTTGAGTGGTTTTCGTCCGTGGTTTGGCCGGTTTTTTTGTGCTGATGGCGTTGGGGGCTTTGGCTTTAGGGAGTGGCGCACCGTCTTTGCTCAGCCGTGGGCGGGGCTGGTCGTGCAGCAACGCCGCCTTGCCCTCGGCCCGCAAGTATTCGGTGGTACGCGGAAAGTAACGCGCCAGCGCCCCGGAAATGAGCAGCTTGTAGCGCCGGGCGGCAGACAACATTCGACGACTCCCCTCCG
>JAURXE010000336.1 GCA_030654635.1 Pseudomonas sp. | reverse complement strand
GTATCGGCGTTAATCGCTACCAGCTGCTCGAACAACCCGAGTGGATGAGCCCGAACCTGGAACACCTCGACCTGCTGGTGTTCCACCAGGATCAGGTTACCGAGCTGCCAGGCAATGCCACACTGCTGGCGAGCAGCCCGTTCTGCCCGAATGCCGCCTACCGCATCGGTGATCAGGTGTTGTGCTTTCAGGCCCACCCGGAATTTGTTGATGACTACGAGTTGGGGCTGCTTAATCTGCGCCGTGAGTTTCTCGGTGAGGCCCGCTACCAGCAGGCCATCAGCAGCATGAGCCTGTCACATCAGGGTGTGGTGGTGGCTGAGTGGATGCTGCGCTTTGCCAGCCAAGAGCGCGTGCAGAGCAGCCTCGCCGCCTAATATGGCAGTGACAAAAAAGCCCCGTCAGTTTTTTGCTGGCGGGGCTTTTTTATTGCTCCTGGCCCTTCGAGGTAGCGTGATCAATATGCTTAGGGTGGTCAAACTGGGCGTTGTCCACCCGCACTCAGCGTTTGATTACCGACAGGGCGATCATGCGCGAAACCACCAGGGCTAGGTACATAACCCCGGCGAACTCCTCGATCATCACCAGTGAACGGGCCATGGGACTGATTGGCACGATATCGCCCAAGCCGACGCCGGAGAGCGTGGTGAAGCTGAGAAACAGCAGCTCCATCCAGCTCCGCGTCGCCTGCGGCTCGAGCAGCGCCGTGAAGCTACCTGGCAGTAGCAGTTGGCAGAAGGTGTAGAGGTGGGCGAAGGCCCAGGCCAGCAGGGTGAAGGTCGCGCCTACTGCATACAGTTCATCGGTGCTGGCGTGTTGATCCTCGTACATGTAGGCGATCAGGCTGGCCGCCGCATAGAAGTAGAAAGCGGCTTCCAGGATGGCAATCAACCAGTCCAGCTGGGGGCTGGGCATTAACAGATCGATCGACGTGAGCACCAGCACCAGCACGGCCAATAGCGTTGCGACCCAAGTCTGCGTGGGGCTGCGCTTGACCACATGCAGTGCCAGGCCCAGCACCACCAGCCCGAAAGCACCGAACAGCGCGCGGCCGAGCGCGGTGGCTTCCATCCACGGATAGAGCAGTACGCCGAGCAGTTGGACGAATAACAGGCCCGCAGAAGGATGGCGAATCATGTAGGCGATGGGGGACATGGGAGACTTGCCTATAGAGAGGGTTCTAAGCTGCTGTTCAATCGGTAAATTTAGCCCGAGGCTCAGAAAAAAAGCCCGCTAAAAGCGGGCTTTGTAATGGAGCTGTTAGTTGTCGTAACCCAGGTTCGGCGACAGCCAGCGCTCGCTTACCGCCAAGTCCTGGTCTTTGCGGGCGGTGTAGCTGTCGATTTGGTCTTTATCCACCTTGCCGACCGCGAAGTACTGCGCCTGTGGGTGGGCGAAGTACCAGCCGCTGACTGAGGCCGCCGGGAACATGGCGTAGTGTTCGGTGAGGAACACGCCGCTGCGGCCCGCTTGGCCTTCTGTGGCTGCCGGGTCGAGCAGGTTGAACAGAGTGCCTTTTTCGGTGTGGTCCGGGCAGGCCGGGTAGCCGGGGGCCGGGCGGATGCCTTTGTACTGCTCCTTGATCAGCTCGTCGTTTTGCAGCTGCTCGTCTGGCTCGTAACCCCAGTAAGTTTTGCGCACCTGCTGGTGCAGCCACTCGGCGCAGGCTTCGGCCAAACGGTCGGCCAGGGCTTTGACCATGATCGAGTTGTAGTCGTCGCCGGCGTTCTGGTAGGCCTTGGCCACTTCCTCGGCGCCGATGCCGGCGGTGGTGATAAAGCCGCCTACATAGTCGGTCAAGCCGCTGTCTTTTGGTGCGACAAAGTCGGCCAGGGAGAAGTTCGGCTTGCCGTCTGGCTTGATGGTTTGCTGGCGCAGGTGGTGCAACTTGGTCAACAACTGACCGTCGTCACCATAGACTTCGAGATCGTCATCCTGCACCTGATTGGCTGGCCAGAAACCGAACACCGCGCGGGCGCTGATCAACTTTTCGTCGATCAGTTTAGCGAGCATTTCCTGGGCATCTTTAAACAAGGCAGTGGCCGCTTCACCGACCACTTCGTCGCTAAGAATGCGCGGGTATTTGCCGGCCAAGTCCCAAGAGATAAAGAACGGCGTCCAGTCGATGTACTCGGCCAGCACCTTGAGGTCGATGTTTTCCAGTACCTGGGTGCCGGTAAAGCTCGGCACTGGTGGCTGGTAGCTGGCCCAGTCGAATTTGGGTTTTTTCGCCACGGCGGCGGCATATGGCAGGCGCTCGGTGCGCGAACTGCGGGCGGCGGTGCGTTCACGGACTTCGATGTAGTCGAGACGGGTGCGCTCAACAAAGGCCGGCTTCAGTTCCTTGGACAGCAACTGGGTGGCCACGCCCACGGCGCGCGAGGCGTCGGTAACGTAGATCACCGCATCATTCTGGTACTTGGGTTCGATCTTCACCGCCGTGTGGGCTTTGGAGGTGGTGGCGCCGCCGATCATCAGTGGCAGATAAAAGCCCTGACGCTGCATTTCGCGGGCGACATGCACCATCTCATCCAGGGACGGGGTGATCAGGCCGGACAGGCCGATGATGTCGCACTTCTCGGCGATAGCGGTT
>JAURXE010000335.1 GCA_030654635.1 Pseudomonas sp. | reverse complement strand
AACCGCCAGTGCAAGCTGCTGCTCCAGGACCTTCTCTTGCAACGGGCGCGGGGCGATGTCGCGATTAAAATCCAGGCCGCATTCGCCGACGGCGCGGCAGCGGGGCTGCTTGAGCAGGCTGTGTAACTGCCTCGCGGTATCGCTATTCCAGCTGCCGGCATCATGGGGGTGTACCCCGACGGTGGCGAACAATCGCGCCGCTTCTGGGTCCAGTTGCTCGCACAGTTGCAGGGCGTGTTCGCTGCCTGGCAGGCTGGTGCCGGTCAGCACCAATTGGCACACCCCAGCGTCGAAGGCACGTTGCAGCACCGCCTCGTAGCGGTTGGCAAAGCTTGGGTGGGTCAGATTGACGCCAATGTCGATGAGCTGCATGGTGAACCCTCAGTAACCAGTCGGGCAGCATAACAGGCGGCGTGAAGGCTACTGCGCGGCACTGTTTGATTATTAATAAGTCATTTATTAACAGATGGTTATGAGTATTTGTTAATGCAGTTGAGCAGCCTGCACTGGCGCATCGGCAGCCGCTGTGCGAACCTCCGCGCCCCGTTTAGCAAGCCCTCAGCCGCCTGCGGGTGCTATTGCTGGCCAGTGTTTGCTGGTGGAACTTGGAGAATCGATGCGTCGACGGCTGTTGATTTGTCTATTGGCCTTATTGCCGTTGTCGGCCACCGCACGGATGGCCGGATCGCTGCATGTCGAGAAAAATACAGTGCCGGCCCACGACTTGGCCGAAATCCGCAGCAGCGGCGTATTGCGCGTGCTGATCAATCAAAGTCGCAACAGTTCGGCAGAAGTTAAAGGCCAGGCGGTGGGCACCGAGCAACAACGGCTGCGGGCGTTCGAGCAGTATTTAAATCGCGACAACAGTCGCAAGCTCAGTATCAAGTTTATCCCCAAGGCGAAAAATCAATTGTTGCCGGCGTTATTGCGCGGCGAAGGTGATTTAGTCGTGCCCGGTGAGTTGCTTAACCCAAGCAAAGATCAAGCGGTTAGCGCCAGCCGAGCGCTGCATGCGCAGGTGCCGGTGGTACTGGTGAGCGCCAAGGGGGCACGGCGCTATTTACGCTTGCAGCAATTGGCGGGCCGCAGTTTGACGCTGGCCCAGGGCAGCGCTGCCGATGAGGCGGTACGCCAGGTTAATCAGCAGTTAGTCGAGCGCAAGTTAGCGCCGATTTTAATTGAGTGGGCTGACCCCAGTCTGGCGGTGGAAGATGTACTGGAGATGGTTCAGGCCGGCGTGTTCCCGCTGACGGCGGTGGAGTTGCCGATTGCCGAGCGCTGGGCCAAGGTCATGCCCAAACTGCGCATCGACCGGCATTTGCAACTGGATAACCGTGGCGACATGCATTGGTATTTGTCGCGCCAGGCGCCGATGCTCGGCGCCACCCTTGAGCGGTTTTTGCAAAGCTATGTCAGCCCGGCAGATCAGGATGCAGCCTTTTTACGGGTTAATCGCCGTGCGTACCGGGTGCACAACCCCCTGGCTCGCGCTGATCGGCAAAAACTGGAAAAACTTCGCCCGCTGCTGCAACGCCACGCCTCGCAAAACAACTTCGATTGGTTGAGTTTGGCCGCGCTGGCCTATAAGGAATCGTCGTTCAATCCGCGGGCCCGCAGTGGCAATGCTCCCAGTGGTTTGATGCAAATCACCCCCAGCGCCGCGCAAAGCGTGGGGGTCAGCAACAGCAAGAGCCTGGAGGGTAATGTGCAGGCGGCGGCCAAGTACATGGCGATGCTGCGCCGGCGTTTTTTTGCCAGTCCACAAATTGCCGAATCTGAGCGTTTGGCCTTTGTGCTGGCTGCTTACAACATGGGCCCGGAGCGGGTGCAAGGCCTGCGCGCCGAGGCACGACGGCGCGGTTTGAATTCCAATCAATGGTTTTTTCAGGTCGAGCGGGTGGCGATGGAGCAGGTCGGCATGGGCGTGGTCGGCTATGTCAGCAGCGTCAACAAGTACCAGTTGGCCTTTGCCCGCGAGCGCGAGAGTCTCGAACGCTCTAAATCGTCGGCTAAAGCCATTAAGTAATCAGTTAATTCGATTGGTTTAATCCGTAATTTGCGATTTTCAATATCTAATAATTCGTTAGTATGAAAGCCGTTACTTACTGACCTTAAGGATTACTTCCATGCGTGCACTGCTCAACAGCCTTCTTAGAACTCAAGCCGGTTATGGCATCACCCTCCTGCGAGTGGTTACCGGGCTGACGTTTATGGCTCACGGTTCGCAAAAGCTGTTTGGCTGGTTTGGTGGCTACGGCTTGGCCGGTGTCGGTCAGTGGATGGAAAGCATCGGCATTACCCCCGGCTATCTGATGGCCGCTTTGGCCGGCAGTGCAGAGTTCTTTGGTGGGCTGGCGCTGGTGGTGGGTTTGCTGGTGCGTCCGGCCGCGGTTTCGTTGCTGATTGCGATGCTGGTGGCGATCATTAGCGTGCACTGGGCCAATGGTTTTTTCATTACCGAAAGCGGCTTTGAATACGCCATGATCCTGGGTTTGATCAGTGCCGTGATACTGATCGAAGGTGCCGGCAAGTTATCGCTGGATCGGCGTATCACCGGCTAATCAGGCTGTATGAAAACTACTGCGCTCGGTTATGCGGCGTTAAAAACAGGCTCGGACTGCTCATTTACAACTCGTAAACTCCGCGTTCTCGCCTGTTTTTGCCTTGCCTAACCTTCGCTCGCTACGTTTTCACGCAACCTGAAAAACACCATTTTGACCACCGCAGAAGCGCGCCCAGCCACCAGTGCTGGGTGTGCTGTCTACTGAGGCGTTTTTTGGCTGCTGGCAAGTTCGGCGCTGGCGGCTAAACGCAAACGCTCTTGCGGATTGAACTGCTCATTGCTCAGGCGCTTAACGGCAGCATTCTTGTCTGCTGTGCTTAACCCCAGATTGGCT
>JAURXE010000329.1 GCA_030654635.1 Pseudomonas sp. | reverse complement strand
ACCGCCTTCTGGCAGGGTTCCGAGAAGCAGCACAAAGATCAATACCGCTTCAACGTCATTGATACCCCGGGTCACGTTGACTTCACCATTGAAGTTGAGCGTTCCCTGCGTGTTCTTGATGGCGCGGTCGTTGTTTTCTGTGGTACTTCGGGTGTTGAGCCGCAGTCCGAAACCGTATGGCGTCAAGCCAACAAATACGGTGTTCCACGTATTGTTTACGTGAACAAAATGGACCGTGCTGGTGCGGACTTCCTGCGCGTGATCGAACAGATCAAAAAGCGTTTGGGTCACACGCCTGTGCCTATTCAGTTGGCTATCGGCTCTGAAGACAACTTCCAGGGCCAGATCGATCTGGTCAGCATGGAAGCTGTGTACTGGGATGATGCTGATAAGGGCATGGCTCCTCGTCGCGAAGCAATTCCTGCAGAGCTGCAGGCATTGGCTGAAGAGTGGCGCGACAACATGGTGCAGGCTGCGGCCGAAGCCAATGATGAGCTGATGAACAAGTACCTTGAGGGTGAAGAGCTCACCGTCGAGGAAATCAAGGCTGCTCTGCGTCAGCGCACTATCGCTGGTGAAATCGTCTTGGCTGTTTGCGGTTCTTCCTTCAAGAACAAGGGTGTTCCCCTGGTTCTCGATGCTGTTATCGATTACCTGCCTGCGCCAACTGATATTCCTGCCATCAAGGGTACAGACCCGGATGACGAGGAAATTCAGCTGGAGCGTCAAGCTACCGATGACGAGCCGTTCTCGGCTCTGGCGTTTAAAATCGCTACCGACCCATTCGTGGGTACTTTGACCTTCGTCCGCGTTTACTCGGGCGTGTTGAGCTCCGGCGACGGCGTGATCAACTCGGTTAAAGGCAAGAAAGAGCGCGTGGGTCGTATGGTGCAAATGCACGCAAACGCCCGTGAAGAAATCAAGGAAGTACGCGCTGGCGACATCGCGGCCTTGATCGGCATGAAGGACGTCACCACTGGTGAAACTTTGTGCAACGCGGACAAGCCAATCATCCTGGTTCGCATGGACTTCCCGGAGCCGGTTATGTCGGTTGCCGTTGAGCCGAAGACCAAGGATGACCAGGAAAAAATGGGTATCGCTTTGGGCAAGCTTGCTCAGGAAGATCCATCTTTCCGCGTCAAAACTGATGAAGAGACTGGTCAGACGATCATCTCCGGTATGGGCGAGTTGCACCTGGACATACTGGTCGACCGCATGCGCCGCGAGTTCAACGTCGAAGCCAATATCGGTAAGCCTCAGGTTTCCTATCGTGAGCGCATCACGAAGAGCTGTGAAATCGAAGGCAAGTTCGTTCGCCAGTCCGGTGGTCGTGGTCAGTTCGGTCACTGCTGGGTTCGCTTTGCTCCTGCTGACGAAGGTCAGGAAGGTCTGCAATTTGTGAACGAAGTGGTGGGTGGTGTAATTCCTAAGGAATACATCCCGGCTATCCAGAAGGGTATCGAAGAGCAGATGAAGAACGGCGTCGTAGCCGGCTATCCGCTGATCGGCCTGAAGGCTACCGTATTTGATGGCTCTTACCATGACGTCGACTCCAACGAGATGGCGTTCAAGGTGGCTGCATCCATGGCGACCAAGCAGTTGGCCCAGAAGGGCGGCGGTGAGTTGCTTGAGCCGATCATGGCGGTAGAAGTTGTTACCCCTGAAGACTATATGGGTGATGTGATGGGCGACCTTAACCGCCGTCGCGGCATGATTCTGGGTATGGAAGATACGGTTTCCGGCAAAGTAATTCGTGCTGAGGTTCCGTTGGGCGAGATGTTCGGTTATGCGACCGATGTTCGTTCCATGTCTCAGGGTCGCGCAAGCTACTCTATGGAATTCAAAAAATACAATACTGCTCCGTCGCATATCGTCGACGCTGTAACTAAAAGACAAGGCTGATTCAGCCCTTTAGACAAGAGGATTTCTGTCGTGGCTAAGGAAAAATTTGAACGTAACAAACCGCACGTAAACGTTGGCACCATCGGTCACGTCGACCACGGTAAAACCACGCTGACCGCTGCTCTGACTCGCGTCTGCTCCGAAGTTTTCGGTTCGGCCGTTGTTGCT
>JAURXE010000328.1 GCA_030654635.1 Pseudomonas sp. | reverse complement strand
ATGGTCTCGCGGTCGATGCTTTCCTTGGCATTCAGCACGCCCATCGGGCCTTTACGGGTGCTGGCCTGGGCGATGGCGTTCCACGGGTTTGGGCTGGACACCGGCCAGTCGCTGGCGCCGGCAATGGTGGCGCCGGCTTTATGCAGCGATTGCGCCGGGTATTGGTGGCTGTAGGTCATAGCGCTGACGTAAGGTTTGACCAGGTCTTCGGTGTAGGTCTCGGCGGTGGCCCAGAGCAGCTGCATCGAGGCGATCACCCCAAGCTCCTTGAACCGCGGGAACTCCTTGGGATTGACCAGCTGCAGGTGGCTGATGCTGTGCGCCACCGGCGTTGGATTGAGCTTGCGCGCATATTCAAAGCCGTTCAGCGATTCGCGTACCGCGCGGTCACCGACGGCATGCATATGCACTATCCAGTTGCGTTGTTCCGCTGCGGCTACCAGCTGGCCAAAACTGGCTGGGTCGATCAGCAATTCACCGCGCTTGAGGCTGTTTTTGAACGGGTCGATCACTGCCGCGGTCTGCCCAGGGAACTCCATCACCCCATCGGCAAAGATCTTGATGCCAGGAAAACTCAGGTTCGGCACGCCTTTGAACTGCTGCATGACCTTGTCGATCACCGCCAGGTCCGCCGGCAGGCTTTTCGGGTAGGCGATCATCAGGGCCGCGACGTGGGCGTTCAGTTCACCCTTCTTGGCCAGCGCCCGGTACAACGGCAAGACCCCGACGCTCTGCTCGGTGGGGCGTAACTCGAACAGCGAGTCGCCGGAGCCTGCGTTGGCGGCGGCGTCCATCCACGCGGTCAAGCCATACTGGTTGCTGACCTTCACCGCTTCGCGGGCTGCGTTGAGCATGTCGGCTTCGGTCGGTTCAGGCAGCTGGCTGCGTACCCGGTCCCAGCCGTTTTCGGCGAGAAAACCCGTTGGGGTAAAGTCGGAGTCATGGCCGATATAACCGCGCTCTTTCTCGGACAGGCTCTTGACCAGCCCCGCGTCGATTTTTACCCGTTCCAGCATGGCGTTATTGGCCCAGCCGGTGTGGCCGTCGATGCCGTTAAGCACCAGCGGTT
>JAURXE010000373.1 GCA_030654635.1 Pseudomonas sp. | reverse complement strand
CGGCGATCATGCATCCACACGCCGACCCAGAGCAGCACCACGCTGGCAAACAACGCCGTGCCGCCTTCCAGCAGTTCCCGCTGCGCGCCGCTGACGCCAATCACATAGGCGGCCAGCGCCCAGGTCGCCAGCCCGGCCAGCAAGGCCAGCCCCCAGCCCACATGGACGCTGCGCAGTGCAGTTTTCTGCCCGGTATTGCGCAAGAAGGCCAATATCGCCGCCAGCACCAAAATCGCCTCGAGCCCCTCGCGCAGCAAAATCATCAGGCTGGAGATAAAGCTCAAAGAGCCACTCATGCTGTCGCCTTTGAGCAGCGCCGCACATGCAGCCAGCTTGTCTTTGGCGAAGTTCAGTTGTTGTTCCAATTGCGCCTGTGGCAAGCCGTCGCGCAAGGCTTGGCGATAGGCCATCAGGGCCGCTTCGGTGGCTTTGCGCAACTCTGGATTAAGGTTATTCAGGCCGCTTTCAACCAGCTCAAAACCTTCCAGGTAAGCACCCACCGACAGGTCGTAAGCTTGTTCATGCTCGCCACTAGCGTAGGCCGCCAAACTCTTGTCGAGGGTAAGCACGGTGAACTCGATCAACTGCTGCGGGCCGCGCTGGGTCGGCGCTGGCTTGGCCCGCTGGGCGCGGAACGCGGCTGCCGCAGGCTCACCTTGAGCAGCCTGAATTTGCCCAGGAGTCTGCTCAACCAATTCGCTCAGGGTAAAGTTACTGCTGCCCGCCTGAGTCGGCGCGGCACTGAACCCGGCAATATAGCTGGCCAGATCCCAGCGCTGACGCTCATCGAGCTGATCGCTGTAGGAGGCCATGTCGGTGCCATCAATCCCCAGACTGAGGGTATTGAACAGGTCATAGAGACTTAGGCTGTCGAGCCGCGCCACGGCCTGTAAATTTGCCGGTGGCGGCTGCAAGCCAACGCCGGCCGGGCCGTCACCGGCGCCGCTGGGGCCATGACAGACACTGCAATGTTCGGCATACAAGGGCTGGCCACGTTGCGGATCGGGGGTAATCGACGGCAACAGGCTGAGTTGGTAAATCGTCCGTAAGCGCTCGGCCAACTGTCGTGCCTGCACGGCAACCAGGGCACCGTCGGCACGTTGCTCAACCGCCTGGCGCAACTGCACGACCCCGACTTCCAGCTCACTACGCTGGGCGTGCGCTGGCAAGTCCAGCAGCAACCCCTGCAGCACCCCGAGAAACTCCAACTGCTCACGGTACTCACCGGCATCAATCACCTGACCTGCAGCCACGGTGGCCGGGTAATCGGCACTGAGATAACCCAGCAAGTGCAAAGCCCGCGCCGATGGATCAGCAGCCATGGCGTGACTATTGAGACAAAACAGGCTTAACAGCGGCACAAGCAGCCAGGCAGAGAGACGAGAACGCATAGCTAAAACCAAATGAGAATCGGATTGATTAATTATCCGCCTCTCGCACCCACGACTCAAGGCAAACCCTTGTGACGGGATGTCACAGGCCCAAATAGCCGCCTCAAACCTCGACAAAACAGCGCTAACGCCAGGCTCACAGAGCATCAATCGCCCAAACAAAAAGGGGCAAGCTATTCAGCCTGCCCCTCTCGATGAATCTTCACGCGCGGGGCGTGACTCAGTCCGGCATGTCTTTCCGCAGGTGTACTGGCTCGTGCTTCTTGGCCATGGCACCGCGCAGGCGGATGTTCAAGGCTTCGACCGCCAGCGAGAAGGCCATGGCGAAATACACGTAGCCCTTAGGCATGTGCACGCCAAAGGCTTCGGCTATCAGCACGGTACCGACCACGATCAGGAACGACAGCGCCAGTATCTTCAGCGATGGGTGCTTCTCGATAAAGTCGCTGATGGTGCCGGCAGCCAGCATCATCACCAACACCGAGATAACGATGGCCGCAACCATCACCGGCACATGCTGCACCAGGCCGACAGCAGTGATCACCGAGTCGAGGGAGAAGATGATGTCAATGATGGCGATCTGCACGATGATGCCCATAAAGCCATAGACCTTACCGCCACCCTGGGCCGTCGCTTCTTCGCCTTCAAGGCTGGTGTAAATTTCCATGGTGCTTTTGAACAGCAAGAACAGACCACCAAAGAACAGGATCAAATCCCGTCCAGAAATGCCCTGACCGAACACCTCAAACAGGTCAGCCGTCAGGCGCATCACCCAGGTGATCGACAGCAACAGCAAGATCCGCGTGCCCATTGCCAAGGCCAAGCCGAAGAAACGGCCTTTAGCTTGCTGCTCTTTCGGCAAGCGGGCGACCAGAATCGAAATAAAGATAATGTTGTCGATACCGAGAACAATCTCCAAGGCAGTCAGGGTCAAAAAAGCCACCCAGATCTGCGGGTCCATCAGCCATTCCATGTGTACGTGCCTCAATAGTAGGGGTTAAACCGGCGCATTAAACTACGGCCGCTCTCAATCAACTTGTGCCAATTGCAACTCAAGTTTTTCCAAATGTTCCAGTGCTTCCATCCAGGATTCTTCCAGTTCGCCCTCACGCACTTTCAAGCGCGCCTGCTCGGCCAACAAATCACGCAGCTCGTCCTTGCGCGCCGCCTCATAGACGGCAGCGTCACCTAGCTTGCTCTCGGTTACCGCTAGCTGCTCATGCAACTGCCCGAGGGCTTTCTCAAGCTTCTCGGCTTCACGCTTGTGCGGCGCCAGCTGCTGGCGCAACACCGCCGCTGCCTGGCGTTGGGCGCGCTTGTCGGTCTTGTCAGCGGCCGGCTCGGTGCTGCTGCCCGCCGGCATTTGCCGACCGCGGAAGTCCACCAGCCAACGGGCGTAGTCTTCCAGGTCGCCGTCAAACTCTTGCACCTGTCCATCGGCCACCAAGAGAAACTCATCGGTGGTGCTTTTCAGCAGATGGCGATCGTGGGAAACCACCAGCACCGCGCCGGCAAAGTCTTGCAGGGCCATGGTCAGCGCCAGGCGCATGTCCAGATCGAGGTGGTTGGTCGGCTCATCGAGCAGCAACAGGTTGGGCTTGCCCCAGGCGATCAACGCCAAGGCCAGACGGGCTTTCTCGCCACCGGAGAAATTCACCACCGGCTCGTCGGCGCGCGGCCCGCGAAAGTCAAAGCCACCGAGAAAGTCGCGCAGCACCTGTTCGCGCTCGGTCGGGGCCAGACGCTGCACATGCAGCAATGGGCTGGCACGGTCATCCAGGGAATCCAGCTGATGCTGGGCAAAGTAGCCCACCACCAGATTCTCGCCGCGCTGCAGATGGCCGGAGATCGGCTCAAGCTCAGCCGCCAGGGTCTTGATCAGGGTCGACTTACCGGCGCCATTGGGGCCGAGCAAACCGATCCGCGCGCCGGGTACCAATTGCAGCTTGACCTTCGACAGCACCACTTTGTCGCCATAACCGAGGCGCGCATCGCTTAAATCCAGCAGCGGGCTGGAGATTTTATCGGCTTCGCGAAAGCAGAAATCGAAAGGTGAATCGACGTGCGCCGGCGCCAGCTCTTCCAGACGCTCCAGCGCCTTGATCCGGCTCTGGGCCTGGCGCGCCTTGGTGGCCTGGGCCTTGAAGCGGGCAATGAATTTTTCCATGTGCGCGCGCTGCGCTTGCTGCTTGTCGAAGGCTTGCTGTTGCTGGGCCAGACGTTCAGCGCGGGCGCGCTCGAAGGCCGAATAGCCGCCGCGATAGAGGGTCAGCTTTTGCTGTTCGAGGTGGGCGATGTTATCCACCACCGCATCGAGAAAATCCCGGTCGTGGGAAATCAGCAGCAAGGTGCCCGGATAACACTTCAACAAGCCATCCAGCCAGATGATCGCATCCAGATCCAAGTGGTTGGTCGGCTCATCGAGCAGCAGCAAGTCCGACGGGCACATCAGCGCCTGGGCCAGGTTCAGGCGCATGCGCCAGCCACCGGAAAAATCGCCGACCGGCTGGGTCATCTGCGGATTGCTAAAGCCTAAACCTGCCAGCAGCTTACGGGCGCGGGCGTCGGCGCTGTAGCCGTCGGCCGAATCCAGCTCGGCATGCAAACGGGCTTGCGCCGTGCCGTCGTGGGCAGCTTCGGCCGCGGCCAAATCGCGCTGCACCTGCCGCAGGCGCAAATCGCCATCCAGCACGTAGTCGACGGCCAGACGCTCGAGGGTTTCGACCTCTTGGCGCATATGGGCAATACGCCAATCGGCGGGCACCAGGCAGTTGCCGGCATCGGGCGTCAATTCGCCACGCAGCAGGGCAAACAGGCTGGATTTACCGGCGCCATTGGCACCAATCAGGCCGACTTTATGGCCTGGGTGC
>JAURXE010000311.1 GCA_030654635.1 Pseudomonas sp. | reverse complement strand
GGAGGTCGCGCTAAAAGTCACCAGCAGCACGTGGGTCAGCACTTTGCTGTTGGGCATGAGCCCCTTGGCCGCCGCCTTGGTGGGGCTGTTCGTGGCCCTGACCAGCTTGTTTCAACACAGCTATATCAACACCCCGCGCTGGCTGGGTTACTTCGTGCAACGGCCAGAGTCGCACTGCCTGCACCACGAATATCAAGTTCATGGGCGCAACTACAGTGACCTGCCGCTGTGGGACATGGTCTTCGGCACCTTCGCCAATCCGCCGCGTTTTACCGGCAAAGTTGGCTTTCAACTTACCAACGCAGCGTCAGTACTCGACCTGCTGCTGATGCGCGATGCGCACAAAGCCAAACCCCAGCCGGTCAACAACGGCCTCACCGGATGAAGCCGAGAACAAAACTTTTAGCCGCTAACCGAGGAGCAAAATGATTCCTCGCAGCGCCTGACGCAGCCGCAATCCGTCGAGCCAAGAACCGTTCGGCAGTTTTAATAATCATTACAAATCAGTAACTTAACTACGAATCACAGAGTTGGCGCGGGGATTAAAGGTTGCCCTCAGGGGACCAGTGCCCTAGGGTAGCTGGCTATGTTGGTTCTGATGGCTCCCATCAGCTCATTGCTTTGCGCAGTTGCATTACTGCTGCTAGGTAACGGTCTGCTTAACACCTTACTGACCCTGCGTGGCGTTGCCGAAGGCTACTCCACCGGGATGCTCGGGCTGATAATGTCCGGGTACTTCGTCGGCTTTCTCCTTGGCACTTGGCTGGCGATTCCGCTGGTTCGCCGCGTTGGGCATATCCGCGCGTTTGCGTTTTTTTCCGCCTTAGCCGCCATCACCGCCATGCTGCATCTATTGCTGATCAACCCTTGGGTTTGGCTGGGTCTGCGGGTGCTCTATGGTCTGGCCCTAGTCAGCCTGTACATGGTGATTGAGAGCTGGCTGAACGCCCAGGTGTCCGGCGAAAGGCGCGGCCAAATATTTGCAATCTACATGATGGTCAACCTGGGCGCCCTGGCCGCTGCCCAGCAGCTGTTGAACCTGGCCAGCCCCAGTGACTTTGTCCTGTTCGTGTTGGCGGCGCTGCTGATCAGCGCCGCCTTGATGCCCATTACCCTGACCCGGCAAGCCCAGCCGAGCCTGCCGCAGACCCTGCATGTCGACCTTCGCCAACTGCTTCGGGTGGCGCCCTTAGCCGTTGCCGCCGCGGTACTGTCGGGCCTGGCGCTCGGCGCCTTCTGGGCCATGGCCCCGGTGTACGCCAGCCTCAGCGGTTTTGATACGCCCGGCGTGGGCATGCTGATGACCAGCACTATTTTCGGCGGGGCGTTGCTGCAGTTGCCGATAGGCCATTACTCCGACCGCCATGACCGACGCAAAGTACTGCTCTGGGTGGTGCTGTTGGCTGTATTGGTGGCGCTGCTAATGGCAATGCTGCCGGCAGGGCCATGGCTGCTGGGGGCAATTTTCGTCTGGGGCGGTTTGACCTTTGCCATCTACCCAATTGCTGTAGCGCAGATGGTCGACCAACTGCACAGCGACGAAATTCTCGCCGGCTCCAGCGGTTTGCTGTTAGCCAATGGCGTTGGTTCGGTGTGTGGCCCGTTGCTCGCGGGGCTGCTGATGCAGCAATTCGGCCCGCAAGCCTTGCCCCTGCACTTCGCCGTGACCTTAAGTCTGCTGGCGGCCTACACCCTGTATCGCCTGCAGCATGTCAGCGACCTGATCACCGAACCGCACGGGCACTTTATTCCCATGCTGCGCACCAGCCAGGCCGTTCTGGAATTGATCCCCGAAGCCCCGCCAGCCGAACCCGAGTTTGTCGAAACAGCTACCGACACTGATGCAGATACACAGACACCGCCTGACGAGGTTGCAACAGCGACCGAAACCGGGCCGTCCACTACCGCCCCTTAAGGAGCTGCACGCCACACCTAATAACAACAGGGCCAACACGGCCCGCTCACTTAGCTCGTCGGCCCAGGTCGGCGCGTCAACTCAGTCCGCATGGACAGGAGACAGCGCATGTTACTTGCCACCGATCTTGATGGAACCTTTCTCGCCGGCAATCCCGCCGACCGTTTAAGTCTTTACCAAACCCTCGCCGCCCACCCGGAAATTCGCCTGGCCTACGTCACCGGCCGCAGCCTGGAATCGGTGCTGCCCCTGCTAGCCGACCCGACCCTGCCGCAACCGGACTTCATCATCGCCGACGTTGGCGCCAGCCTAGTGCATGGCGACAGCCTGCAACTGATCCAGCCACTGCAAGGCGCAGTCGACGCTCTCTGGCCCGGTGAGAGCCAGGTCGCAAGTGCCATCGAAGGCTTCGGTCTGGAGCGCCAGGACATCCCGCAAATGCGCCGCTGCTCGTATTTTTGCAGCCCCGCACAAGCGGCTGACCCGGCCCTGCTGGCGGCAGCTGAAGCCCTGGGTTGCGACCTGCTCTACTCGGCCGAACGCTACCTCGACTTTCTCCCCAAGGGCGTCAACAAAGGCAGCAGCTTGCAGGCGCTGATCGACTGGTTGGAGCTGGACATTGACCAGGTGCTGACCGCCGGCGATACCCTCAACGACCTGAGCATGCTCAGCGGTCAGTTTAAAGGCGTGTGTGTCGGCGCCGCCGAAACCGCGCTATTGCAAGCCACGGCCCGCCACTCACGAATCTTCCACGCCGAGCGGCCAGGCTGTGGCGGCATACTCGAAGCCATGGCGCACTTTGGTTTTCTGGGCGAAAGCGGAATTGCCGCCGAGCAACGCCTGGCCTTGCCGCCGGGCAAATCGGATCTGGTGATGGTCTACCACCGCCTGCCCTATGAAGAGCATCGGGTCGAGGGCAAATTACAGCGCCGCCGCCCCACTTCACCGAATGGCATCATCCCGACCCTGCTGAGTTTCTTTGGTGATGGCCGCAAAGGCTCCTGGGTGGCCTGGGCCGAGCACGAAGACGCCGAGGCCAACGAGCCGTTCGAGACCCACACCACGGTGGATCCCGAGCGCTACCCCAAGCTCACCGCCGCCCGGGTGCCGTTAACCAAGGACGAGGTCGACATCTTCTACAAGCGCTTCTCTAAAGAAGCCTTCTGGCCGACCCTGCACACCTTCTGGGAGCGGGCGCAGTTTCGTGAAGACGACTGGCAAGTGTTTCTCAAGGTCAACCGCGACTTCGCCGAACGCGCAGCCCAAGAAGCCGCCGAAGGCGCAATCGTCTGGCTGCACGACTACAACCTGTGGATGGTGCCCGGCTACCTGCGCGAGCTGCGCCCGGATGTGCGCATTGCATTCTTTCACCACACCTACTTCCCCTCGGCCGACGTGTTCAACGTCTTACCGTGGCGCCGGCAGATCATCGGCAGCCTGCTGCAGTGCGACTACATCGGCTTTCATATCCCGCGCCAGGTAGAGAACTTTGTCGACGCCGCCCGTGGCGTCACCCCGCTGAAAACCATCAGCCGGCAAAACTGCGCACCGCGCTTTATCACCTACGGTTGCGCCGTGGGCCTGGAGCGCATGACCACGGCCGTGGACACCGGCAGCCGGATCGTCAAACTCGGCGCCCACCCGGTTGGACTGGATCTGCAGCGGATCAGTGCCGCACTGGAGTCGCCAAAAATCCAGCAGATGATGGAGCGCCTGCGCAGCGAACTGGACGGCGTCAAACTGATCCTCTCGGTCGAGCGCCTCGACTACACCAAAGGCACCCTGGAGAAACTCCAGGCCTACGAGTGGCTGCTGGCGGAAAACCCCGAACTGCTGCGCAAGGTCACCCTGGTGTGCGTCTGCGTGCCGGCGGCCAAAGAAATGACCATCTATGACGAGCTGCAAGGGCAGATCGAGCAAGTCGCCGGACGCATCAACGGCCGCTTCGCGCGCATCGGCTGGACGCCCCTGCAACTGTTCTTTCGCAGCCTGCCCTTTGAAGAAGTCAGCGCCTGGTACGCCATGGCCGACGTGATGTGGATTACCCCGCTGCGCGACGGCCTTAACCTGGTGTCCAAGGAGTTCGTCGCCGCCCAGGGTTTACTCGGTGGGTGCGGAGTGCTGGTGTTGTCGGAATTCGCCGGCGCCGCAGCCGAACTCAAGGGCGCCCTGCTGACCAACCCCCACGACCCGGCAGACATGGTGCAAGTCTGCTACCA
>JAURXE010000310.1 GCA_030654635.1 Pseudomonas sp. | reverse complement strand
CGCGGCTGGCGGCGCGTTCCGGGGCGCATACGGTGATTGTCGGCGGGATGATCGAGCGGGTACTGGATCGGCTCAAGGCTGGCGAGAATCTCGGTACCTTGCTGACGCCTGAGCGCGGCCTGCTGGCGGCGCGTAAACAGTGGCTGGCTGGGCATCTACAGACGCGCGGCAGTTTGACTTTGGATGCGGGGGCGGTAAGCGCCTTGCTGCAAGGCCATAAGAGCCTGCTGCCGGTGGGTGTGACGGCGGTGGCGGGTAGTTTTCGCCGTGGCGAGATGGTGGTTTGTCTGGCGCCCGATGGTCGTGAGGTGGCGCGGGGGCTGGCCAATTACAGTGCGCTTGAGGCGCAAAAAATTATTGGTCAGGGCTCGGATGCCATCGAGGCCTTGTTGGGCTATGTCGATGAGTCGGAGTTGGTCCATCGCGACAATCTAATTTTGGTCTGAATGCTGGAGGCTGCTGATGCGTGTTGCAAATAGCTTGCTGGGTTTGTTGCTGGCCTTGCCGTTGAGTTGGTCGCTGCCGCTGAGCGCCGAAGAAATTGGTGAGGTCTCCACTGTGTTCAAGTGGGTCGGGCCGAATGACAAGATAGTGGTCGAGGCCTTCGATGATCCGAAGGTGGCGGGGGTGACCTGCTACCTGTCGCGGGCCAAGACCGGCGGAATCAAGGGCGGTGTCGGCCTGGCTGAGGATCGCGCCGAAGCCTCCCTGGCGTGCCGGCAGGTCGGGCCTATTGAGTTCAAGGCTGAGCTGAAGGAGGGTGAGGAGGTCTTTAAGGAGCGAACTTCGCTGGTATTCAAAAGCATGCAGGTGGTGCGCTTCTTCGACCGCAAGCGCAATACCCTGGTTTATCTGGTGTATAGCGACCGGATCATCGAGGGCAGTCCGCAGAATTCGGTAACGGCAATCCCGATTCTGCCTTGGCAGAAGTGATCTTGCGCTAGGTGCTAATGCCTGGACAAACCGCCGCTGTGCTTTCGCGCTCGGCGGTTTTTTTATGGCTGCGCAAGCGGGTTTGGGGTGTGACTGTGCTTTTTACTTGGCAATAAAAAACCGGCCTAAGCCGGTTTTTTAAGCGATCGCAGTTTTAGGCTGCGATGCTGAGTGCCTTAACGTGTGCGTTCAGGCGGCTCTTGTGACGTGCTGCTTTGTTCTTGTGGATGATGCCTTTGTCGGCCATACGGTCGATTACAGGCACGGCCAGAACGTAAGCTGCTTGAGCTTTTTCCAGGTCTTTGGCAGCAACAGCCTTAACCACGTTCTTGATGTAGGTACGAACCATCGAGCGCTGACTGGCGTTATGGCTATTACGCTTCAGGGCCTGTTTGGCGCGTTTTTTGGCAGAAGGTGAATTGGCCACCGACAAGCTCCTCGATAAAATGGGGGATTACAAACAAATAAGGCCGCGAATAATGCCGGCGAGTTGTGCTGTTGTCAAGGGTGATTAGCCTAGCAAGCTTGGTCGCTGAATCCGTGCCCGATGCTGGGCGGATGATTTATTTGCCGTGGAGCCCTACACTCGGCGGCTTTGCAGGCAGGCTGCGGCGTGCACGGCAAAACTTGGGCAGGCGTTGCCCCATGCTCATCTTCAAAAAACAGAAGCCCATGCTATGAATTTACTCAAGTCGCTGGCCGCGGTTAGCTCAATGACCATGCTGTCGCGGGTGCTTGGCTTTGTGCGCGATACCCTGGTGGCGCGAATTTTCGGTGCCGGGATGGCCACCGATGCCTTTTTTGTCGCCTTTAAGTTGCCTAACTTGCTCCGTCGAATCTTTGCCGAGGGCGCATTTTCACAGGCCTTTGTGCCAATTTTGGCCGAGTACAAAACCCAGCAAGGTGAGGAGGCTGCTCGCACCTTTATCGCCTACATCAGCGGCCTGCTGACCCTGGTGTTGGCGCTGGTGACCTTGCTCGGCATGCTGGCGGCGCCCTGGGTGATCTGGCTGACGGCGCCGGGATTTGTCGATAGCGCCGAGAAATACGCGCTGACCACCTCGCTGTTGCGGGTGACTTTTCCTTATATCTTGTTGATTTCCCTCGCTTCGCTGGCCGGGGCGATTCTCAACACCTGGAACCGCTTCTCGGTGCCGGCCTTTGTGCCGACCCTGCTCAATCTGAGCATGATCGTCTTTGCCTTGTTTCTGACCCCCTATTTTGATCCGCCGATCATGGCGCTGGCTTGGGCGGTGCTGGTTGGCGGCTTGCTGCAGTTGCTCTATCAGCTACCGCACCTGAAAAAAATCGGCATGCTGGTGTTGCCGCGCCTGAATCTGCGCGACGCCGGCGTTTGGCGTGTGCTGCGGCAGATGGGGCCGGCGATTGTGGGGGTTTCGGCCAGTCAGTTTTCGCTGATCATCAACACCATCTTCGCCTCGTTTCTGGCGGCGGGTTCGGTGTCGTGGATGTATTACGCCGATCGGTTGATGGAATTACCCAGCGGCGTGCTGGGCGTTGCACTGGGGACGATTTTGTTGCCGGTGTTGTCGAAGTCCTTTGCCGGCAAAGACCCCGCTGAGTTTTCCCGGGTGCTGGATTGGGGGTTGCGCCTGTGCCTGTTGCTGGTGCTGCCCTGCGCGTTGGCCTTGGCGATTTTGGCCGGGCCGTTGACGGTGGCGCTGTTTCAGTACGGCAAATTTACCGCCCATGATGCGCAGATGACCCAGCTAGCGTTGATTGCCTATGCGTTCGGCCTGACCGGCATCTTGCTGATCAAGGTGCTGGCGCCGGGCTTTTATGCTCAGCGCAACATCCGCACCCCGGTGCGCATTGCGCTGCTGAGCATTGCTGTTACGCAACTATTCAACCTACTGTTTTTCTACGTTTTCCCCGAGGGCACTAAGCACGCTGGTTTGGCGCTGGCGATTGGCCTTGGCGCCTGTCTGAATGCGAGCTTGCTGTTCTGGCAGTCACGCAAGCAAGCGATGTACATGCCATTGACGGGATGGGGCAGGTTTTTGCTTAAGTTGCTGGCGGCTGTGTTGGCGATGGCGGCCGTATTGCTGGGCTTGATGCATTACATGCCCGCGTGGTCGGATGGCGGCATGCTTGAGCGTCTGCTGCGGCTAATGCTGTTGGTGGTGGCCGGGGCGCTGAGTTATTTCTCTGTGTTGGCGTTGCTGGGTTTTCGCGTGCGGCACTTTTCGCGGCAAGCGCTGAGCTGATGCCGTCTGTCGATTGAGCTGTGTGCGGTACGCTCAATCGCCGTTGTACGGCTGTGCGCCTGTTGTCTGCTGCCGGGTGTGCGTATAATCGTGCACTTTTTAGGCAAGAAGCGTGCTATGCAGCTGGTCCGAGGCCTACACAATTTGCGTCCCGAACATCGGGGCTGCGTTGCCACTATCGGCAACTTCGACGGCGTACACCGTGGTCATCAGGCCATCTTGGCGCGTTTGCGTGAGCGCGCCGCCGAGTTAGGCGTGCCCAGCTGCGTGGTGATTTTCGAGCCTCAGCCGCGTGAATTCTTTGCTCCGCAAACCGCGCCAGTGCGCCTTAGTCGCCTGCGTGACAAGCTTGAGTTGCTGGCGGCAGCCGGCGTTGATCGGGTGTTGTGCCTGGCCTTTAACCGGCGCTTGCGCGAATTAAGCGCCGCCGAATTTGTCCGGCGGGTATTGCTGGAAGGTCTTGCTGTGCAGCATCTGGAAGTCGGTGACGACTTTCGCTTTGGCTGTGATCGCGCCGGTGATTTCGCCTTTTTGCAGCAGGCCGGGCAAACGCACGGTTTTACTGTTGAAGAGGCATCCACCATTGAGGTGGATGGCGTGCGCGTAAGCAGTACCGGGGTCCGCGATGCCCTCACTGCCGCAGATTTCGCGCGAGTTGAGTCCTTGCTCGGGCGGCCGTTTCAGATTGCCGGGCGGGTTTTGCACGGGCAGAAGCTCGGACGCCAGCTCGGGACGCCAACCGCCAATATCCAGCTCAAGCGTTGCCGCGTGCCGCTGAGCGGCGTGTATCTGGTCAGCATCGAGTTGGCTGGCGTGCAGCAACCGGGGGTCGCCAATATTGGTGTGCGGCCATCGGTGAAAAGTGATGGGCAAGCCCATCTAGAGGTGTATCTGCTCGACTTTGCCGGCGATCTTTACGGCCAGCATTTGAGCGTCACCTTCAAGCACAAATTACGTGATGAACAGCGGTTTGCCTCGCTGGACGCGCTGAAGATAGCGATTGCTGCGGATGTCGCTGCCGCCCGCGCCTACTGGCACCAGCCTCTTGCTGACTAGCCTCTTGAATGATGAGCCTCGACTGACATGACCGATTACAAAGCGACCCTGAACCTGCCCGACACGGCGTTCCCGATGAAAGCCGGTCTGCCCCAGCGCGAACCGCAAATCCTCGAGCGCTGGAACAGCCTTGGGCTCTACCAGAAGCTGCGCGAGCAGGGCCAAGGGCGGCCAAAGTTTGTCCTGCACGACGGCCCTCCGTACGCCAACGGCAGCATTCATATCGGTCATGCGGTTAATAAAATCCTCAAGGACATCATCACCCGCTCCAAGACTTTGTCGGGCTTCGATGCCCCTTATGTGCCGGGCTGGGACTGTCACGGTTTGCCGATTGAGCACAAGGTCGAAGTCACCTTCGGCAAAAATCAGCCGTCTGACCTGACCCGAGAGCGCTGCCGCACCTACGCCGCCGAACAGGTGGAAGGGCAGAAGGCCGATTTCATCCGCTTGGGTGTACTGGGCGACTGGGCGAACCCCTACAAGACCATGGACTTTGCCAACGAGGCCGGCGAGATCCGCGCGCTGGCCGAGATGGTCAAGCAAGGCTTCGTGTTCAAAGGCTTGAAGCCGGTGAACTGGTGCTTCGATTGCGGTTCGGCCCTGGCCGAAGCCGAAGTCGAATACGCCGACAAGCAGTCGCCAACCATCGATGTGGCGTTTTTGGTTGAAGATGCCGACAAGCTGGCCGCCGCCTTCGGTTTGGCCAGCCTACCGAAACCTGCCTATGCGGTGATCTGGACCACCACACCCTGGACCATTCCGGCCAATCAGGCGCTGAACGTTCATCCTGAATTTGACTATGTGCTGGTGGATGTCGGCGACAAGTTGTTGTTGCTGGCCGAAGAACTGGTGGAAAGCTGTCTGGTCCGTTACAGCCTGCAAGGCACAGCCATAGCGACCGCCAAAGGCGAGGCGCTTGAGCTGATTCGCTTCCGTCACCCGTTCTACGAGCGCTTCTCGCCGGTCTATCTGGCTGACTATGTAGAGCTGGGTGCCGGCACGGGCGTGGTCCATTCGGCGCCGGCCTATGGTGAGGAAGACTTCCGTTCCTGCAAAGGCTACGGCATGAGCAACGACGAGATCATCAGTCCGGTGCAGAGCAACGGCGTGTATGTCGACTCGCTGCCATTCTTCGGCGGCCAGTTCGTCTGGAAAGCCAATCCGCTGATCGTCGAGAAACTCGCCGAAGTCGGTTGTCTGCTGGCCAGCGACAAGATCATGCACAGCTATATGCACTGCTGGCGGCATAAGACTCCGCTGATCTACCGCGCCACCGCGCAGTGGTTTGTCGGTATGGACCGTCAGCCAGTCACCGGCGAAACCTTGCGCAAGCGGGCGATTGCAGCCATTGAGCAAACCGCTTTCGTCCCGACGTGGGGCCAAGCGCGCCTGCACAGCATGATTGCCAGTCGGCCGGACTGGTGCATCTCGCGTCAGCGCACCTGGGGCGTGCCGATTCCGTTTTTCTTGCACAAAGAGAGCGGTGAGCTGCACCCACGCACCGTTGAGTTGATCGAGGAAGTCGCGTTGCGGGTTGAGCAGCAAGGCATCGAAGCCTGGTTCAAGCTCGACGCCGCCGAGTTGCTTGGCGATGAAGCCGCGCACTACGACAAAATCAGCGACACCCTGGATGTCTGGTTCGACTCCGGCACCACCCACTGGCATGTGCTGCGCGGCTCGCACCCGCTCGGCCACGACAGCGGCCCGCGTGCCGACCTGTACCTGGAAGGCTCGGATCAGCACCGCGGCTGGTTCCATTCGTCATTGTTGACCGGCTGTGCCATCGACAATCAAGCGCCGTACCGCGAGCTGCTTACCCACGGTTTTGTGGTCGATGAGAACGGCCGCAAGATGTCCAAGTCGTTGGGCAATGTGGTCGCCCCGCAAGAAGTGAACGACAGTCTGGGCGCCGATATCCTGCGCCTCTGGGTGTCGTCCACCGACTATTCCGGCGAGATGGCGGTGTCCAAGGTGATCCTGCAGCGCAGCGCCGATGCCTACCGGCGCATCCGCAATACCGCGCGCTTCTTGCTGTCCAACCTCAGTGGCTTTAATCCGGCCGAGCATCTGTTGGCGCCCGGTGACATGCTGGCCCTAGATCGCTGGGCAGTGGATCGGGCTTTGTTACTGCAGCGCGAGCTGGAAGAGGCCTACGGCGAATACCGTTTCTGGAATGTTTACCAAAAAGTGCATAACTTCTGCGTGCAGGAGCTAGGTGGTTTCTACCTCGACATCATCAAGGACCGCCAGTACACCACGGCCGCCGACAGCACGGCACGGCGCTCCTGCCAGACCGCGCTGTTTCATATCAGCGAGGCGTTGGTGCGCTGGATTGCACCGATTCTGGCTTTCACCGCCGACGAGCTGTGGCAGTACCTGCCGGGCGAGCGCAACGAGTCGGTGATGCTCAATGGTTGGTACACCGGCCTGAGCGAAATGCCGGCTGATTTAGAGCTGGATCGCGCCTTCTGGGAGCGGGCCATGGCGGTCAAGACGGCGGTCAATAAAGAGTTGGAAAACCTGCGGGCGGCCAAAGCTATCGGCGGCAATTTGCAGGCCGAAGTCACCCTGTACGCCGAAGACGCCTTGGCGGCCGATCTGGCCAAACTTAGCAATGAGCTGCGCTTTGTGCTCATTACCTCAACCGCCACAGTGGCGCCGTTGGCCAGTGCGCCAGAGGATGCCGTGGCTACCGATGTGCCGGGCTTGAAGTTGCGGGTACTGAAGTCTGCCCACAGCAAGTGCGGTCGTTGCTGGCATCACCGTGAGGACGTCGGCCAACACGCCGCCCATCCAGAACTGTGCGGTCGCTGCATCGAGAACATCGAAGGCGCGGGCGAGGTGCGCCATTATGCATAAGAACAATGGGCTTAATCAAAAGCGCTTTGGTCGCTTGGCCTGGTTGTGGCTGAGCGTCGTGGTGTTGTTGCTCGATCAGCTCAGCAAGGTGTATTTCGAAGGTGCCTTAATCCTGCATCAGCAGATTACCGTGATCCCGGATTACTTCAGCTGGACGCTGGCCTACAACACCGGCGCGGCCTTTAGCTTTTTGGCCGATGCCGCGGGTTGGCAGCGCTGGTTCTTCGCGGC
>JAURXE010000305.1 GCA_030654635.1 Pseudomonas sp. | reverse complement strand
GAGGGCAAGCTTGGGTTGCTGGAGTTGACCGCCGGCGGCGTGCTGTTTCTCGATGGGGTCGGCGAGATGAGCCCGCGAATGCAGGCCAAGCTGCTGCGCTTCTTGCAGGATGGCGGCTTTCGCCGGGTCGGCAGCGACGAGGAGGTGTACCTGGATGTGCGGGTGATCTGCGCCACCCAGGTCGACCTCTCGGCGCTGTGCGCCAGGGGCGAGTTCCGCCAGGACCTGTATCACCGCCTGAATGTGCTCAGCCTGCATATCCCGCCGCTGCGCGAATGCCTAGATGGCTTGGCGCCGCTGGCGGCGCACTTTCTCGATCAAGCCAGTCGGCAGATCGGTTGCCCGTTGCCGACGCTATCTGCAGCGGCCTTCGAGCGGTTGCAGCACTACCATTGGCCGGGCAATGTGCGGCAGCTGGAAAACGTGTTGTTTCAGGCGGTGTCGCTCTGCGAGGCAGGCACGATCAAGGCCGAACATATTCGCCTGCCGGACTATGGCGCGCCGCAGCCCCTGGGGGACTTCTCCCTGGAGGGCGGGCTGGAGTCGATTATGGCGCGCTTCGAAAAAGCCGTGCTGGAGCGCCTCTACGGCCAGCACCCGAGCAGTCGGCAACTGGCCAAGCGGCTCGGCGTGTCGCACACCACCATCGCCAATAAACTGCGCCAACATGGACTGAGTAAGGATGTTACCGCGCAGTAATTTTTCAACGGCCTGCCAATTCAGTTTCAATTAAGCCAGCTGGGTTACCTTGGTCCTCGTTGAAAGCCAATCACCCCAGGAGATACACCATGAACGCATTTACCAAACTGTTTACCGTTGCCGCTCTGAGCGCCGTTGCCGGTCTGGCCCAAGCCCGCGATTTAGGTGTCGATGAGACGCAGAAGTTGGTCGCTGCCGGTACTATCCAGTCGGTGGAAAAACTCAATGCGGCGGCGATTGCCAAGCACCCGGGTGCGACCATTGAAGAGACTGATCTTGAGCAGGAAAACGGCCAGTACATTTATGAAATCGACCTGCGCGACGCCCAAGGCCTGCAGTGGGACCTGGAGCTGGACGCCACTAACGGCAAAGTGCTTAAAGATCATCAAGACACCTAATGAAGTGGTTAGCCCGCTACAGCGCAATGCTGGTCCTGGTTCTGTCTGTCCTGGCGCTTAGCGTTGGGGCGCAGGCCCGCGATCTGGATCAAGATGAGGCCCTGCGCTTGCGCCAGGCAGGGGTCATTTTGGCGCTTGAGCAGCTTATGCAACCGGCCCTGGGGCGTTACCCCGGGGCAACTTTATTGGAGGCAGAGCTGGAGGAAACCCAGTCGGCGGGGCCGGCGGGCCGCTATATCTATGACATTGAGCTGCTGACCGCGAGCGGCGTGGTCCGCGAGCTGGAGTTGGATGCCCGCGATGGGCGGATTTTGCTGGATAAGGAAGATGACTGATGCGCCTGTTGCTGGTGGAAGACCATGTGCCCCTGGCCGACGAGTTGCTGGTCGGCCTCACGCGTCAGGGCTATGCCGTGGACTGGTTGGCCGATGGCCGCGATGCGCTCCAGCAGGGCGCCAGCGAACCTTATGATCTGATCATTCTGGACCTTGGCCTGCCCGGCAAACCCGGGCTGGAGGTGCTGCGTGAGTGGCGCGCCGGCGGGCTGGTCACACCGGTCTTGGTGCTCACCGCACGCAGTTCCTGGGCGGAGCGGATCGAGGGGCTGAAAACCGGCGCCGATGATTATCTGGCCAAACCCTTTCATCCAGAGGAGTTGCAGCTGCGCATTCAGGCGCTGCTGCGTCGCTCCCATGGCCTGGCCAATCAGCCGCAATTGCAGGTGGCTGGTTGGCAGCTGGACGAAAGCCGTCAGTGCGTCAGCCGCAACGGCGTCGAGATCGAGCTGACCGCCGCCGAGTTCGCGCTGCTACGTTATTTCATGCTGCACCCACAGCAATTACTGTCCAAAAGCCAGTTGGCCGAACATCTCTATGACGGCGAAACCGAGCGTGATTCCAATGTGCTGGAGGTGCACGTCAACCGCCTGCGCGGCAAGCTCGGCCGTGAGGTGATCGAAACCCGTCGCGGTCAGGGTTACCGCTTTACCGGCGCGCTCGCATGAAGTCGATCCAGCGACGCTTGAGCCTGGGTTTGCTGACGGTGTTGCTGGTGGCTGGCCTGTTATTGGCGCAAACCAGCCTGTGGTTGTTTGATCTGGGCCTGCGCAGTTACCTGGAAACCGGTTTGCGCAATCAGGCCGAGACCTTGCTCAGTTCCTTGGTGCGTGGCCCGCAGGGTGTGCAGCTGGATCAGCAACGCTTGGCGCCGAGCTATCAGCGGCCGCTGTCGGGCAGTTATTTTCGCATCGAGGCGGGCAGTCAGCTGTGGCGCTCCCGTTCGCTATGGGATCGCGAGTTGCTGGCTGGCGCGGCACCGGGCTTGCAGGCGGAGCTGGGCGATGGTCCCCAGGGTCAGTTATTGCTGGTCTATCGCGCTGATTACCGGCGTTTTGGTCAGCCCTTGTCGATCACTGTGGCGAAGGACTACAGCCCGGTATTGGCCAGTTTTAGGCGCCTGGAGTACCTCGGGCTGGGGCTGGGTCTGGGGGCTTTGCTGCTGATTTTTCTGCTGCAACGCCTGACCATCCGCCGTGCCTTGCGCCCGCTGGAGCAAGCCCGCCAGCAACTGCTGCAGTTGCAGCAAGGCCAGCGCGGTCAGCTCGATACCCAGGTGCCGCAGGAGCTGGAACCCTTGGTGGGACAAATCAATCATCTGTTGACCCATACCGCCGAGAGCCTGACGCGCTCGCGGCATGCCTTGGGTAATCTGGGCCATGCGCTGAAAACCCCGCTGGCGGTGCTGCTCAGCGTGGCGGCCCGTGAAGAGCTGAATGCCTATCCTGAATTACGGGCCACCCTGCGCGAACAATTGGCGCAGATCGAACAACGCCTCAGCCGCGAGTTGGCCCGGGCGCGCTTGGCCGGCGAGGCCTTGCCCGGTGCGCAGTTTGTCTGCGCCGAGGAGCTGCCGGGGCTGTGCGCCACCCTAGAGATGATCCATCCGCGCGGGCTTAAGCTGAGCTGGCAAGCACCGGCGGATTTGCGCCTGCCCTGGGAGC
>JAURXE010000300.1 GCA_030654635.1 Pseudomonas sp. | reverse complement strand
CGGTAGCTTTACCCCTGCATAACGGCTGGCCGACCATTCATAGCCCAGCAGCAACAAGAAGCCCAAGACCGTGCAGGCAACTGCGCCGAGCAAGGCGTTGCGGGGGATTTCCAGCAGTACTCTGTGCAGCGCTGCGGGGTCGAGGCCTTGCAACAAGTGTCGACAGGCAAACAGGGCGATCCCAAATAGCAGCAATGTCAGGCTCACGCCAATGACTTGCCGTTGGCGGCGCAAGAACTGCGACCAGTGCCGGAGGCCGGAGGGTTTGTCGCTTGCTGCAGTTGCACTATTGGGCATCACAGACCTCTTTTGCGTGGGGCTAAGAGTAGAGGGGTGACGACAAGTTCCCGAGGCGCCAAGGTGCATCTCACAAGGCCATGGCCAAACGCCGGGCACAAAAAAGGCCACTTAGTTAAGTGGCCTTTTATTGTTTGGTTGCGGGAGCAGGATTTGAACCTACGACCTTCGGGTTATGAGCCCGACGAGCTACCAGACTGCTCCATCCCGCGCCGGCAATTCTACTCGTGTGAGCGCGGCTGTCAACCACTAAGTTAGAAAAAAGGGTTTTCTGTCAGATGCTTAGCGCTGCTAATGGTGATTAGCTTGGGGGCATAAGTGGCGCCCTGTGGTTTTTTGCCAGAAGGGCGCGGCGCTGTCTGGCAGCTATCAGCTGGCGGGGTTTTTACGTCGGGCGCAGGTATGATGCGGGGGTTCCTTGGTTGTTTTACGGTCAAAATCACAGGTTATGAGTTCAAGAAAAATCGTTCACGTGGATTGCGACTGCTTTTATGCCGCCATTGAGATGCGTGACGACCCGCGCCTGGCCAATAAGCCGTTGGCCGTTGGTGGTAGCGCCGAGCGGCGGGGGGTGATTGCTACCTGCAACTATGAAGCCCGCGCCTTTGGCGTGCATTCGGCGATGCCGACCCGGCAGGCGCAAAAACTCTGCCCGGATCTGGTCGTGGTCAAGCCACGGATGGATGCTTACAAGTCCGTGTCGAAGCAGATTCACGGGATTTTTGCCGACTACACCGTGATCATCGAACCCTTATCGCTGGATGAGGCGTTTTTGGATGTGTCGGCCAGCTCGCACTTTGCCGGCAGCGCCACCCGTATCGCCCAGGAGATTCAGCGCCGGATCGCCCGCGAGCTGCATATCACGGTGTCGGCCGGGGTGGCGCCGAACAAGTTTCTGGCCAAGATCGCCAGCGACTGGAAAAAACCCAACGGCTTGTTTGTGATTACCCCGGCGCAGGTCGATGAGTTTGTTCAGGCTTTGCCGGTCAACAAGCTGCACGGCGTCGGCAAGGTCACGGCCGAGCGCATGGAGCGCCTGGGTATTCGTAACTGTGCGGATTTACGCGAGCGCAGCAAATTGGTCTTGGCCCGTGAGTTCGGCAGCTTCGGCGAGCGGCTCTGGGGCTTGGCGCGGGGTATCGATGAGCGCGCTGTGCAGGTCGACAGTCGCCGGCAGAGCCTGAGCGTCGAGCATACTTTCGATCAGGATTTACCCGATTTGAACGCCTGTTTGGCCCGCGTGCCGGAGTTACTGGCCGAGCTGAACGGGCGGCTACTGCGGCTGGAGCAGAATTATCGCGCCGGCAAGCCGTTTGTTAAGCTCAAATTCCATGATTTTAGCCAAACCACCATCGAGCAAGCCGGCGCCGGCCTTGAACTCGACAGTTTCCGGTTGTTGCTGAGTGCGGCGTTTTTCCGCGCCAACAAGCCGGTGCGTTTGATTGGCGTTGGCGTGCGCCTGCTGGATTTGCGCGCCCCCCATCAACAACTGGAGTTGTTTGCGCGCTAAGTCTCGCTGACGCGGTTGCAGGTCGATTTTGTAGGGTGGGCTTCAGCTCACCGCTGCGTGACAAGGGGCTCGGTGGGCTAAAGCCCACCCTAGGTTTTGCGTTCAACAGTTAGCGGCTACACAGCCTGTTAGTCGTGGCCCGATTCGAGGCGCATGGGTTTACCTTCTGCCGGCCACAGGCGCAGTTGCTCCTGGCTGGAGAAGTCCCAGCGTTGCACTCGGCTGAGTTCCTCGAGAAAGCGCTGTTCTTGCTCCATCAGGGGCGGTGGGCAGATTTTGCGGGTGCTGCCGATCTGGGCAAAGCTGAGTTGGTCCGCTTCCAGGCTGTAAGCCGCAAACCAGTGGTTGCAGCTGCCATTGCCATAAGCGCGGCCGTCTTGGCCGAGAATCAGGGTCGGATGGCTGTG
>JAURXE010000298.1 GCA_030654635.1 Pseudomonas sp. | reverse complement strand
TCTCCCATGAGGTCAGCTCGCTGGCCGGCACCCTGGGTCTGGGCAAGCTGATCGCGTTTTACGATGACAACGGCATCTCCATCGACGGCGAAGTGGAAGGCTGGTTCACCGACGACACCCCGAAACGCTTCGAAGCTTACGGCTGGCAAGTAATCCGTCACGTCGACGGGCATGACCCGGAAGAGCTGCAAATCGCCATCGACACCGCGCGCAAGAGCGAGCAGCCGACGCTGATCTGCTGCAAAACCGTGATTGGTTTTGGCTCGCCCAACAAGCAAGGCAAAGAAGACTGCCACGGCGCACCACTGGGCGCCGATGAAATCGCCCTGACCCGCGCGGCCCTAGGCTGGAAATACGGCCCGTTCGAAGTGCCAAGCGAAATCTACGCCGAGTGGGATGCCAAAGAAGCCGGCGCCGCCCGTGAAGCCGAATGGAACCAGCGGTTTGCCGCCTACGCCGCCGCGCACCCAGAGTTGGCCAGCGAATTTACCCGGCGGATGAAGGGTGAGTTGCCGGCCGATTTCGCCGCCAAGTCCGCTGCTTATGTGCAGGAAGTCGCGGCCAAGGGCGAAACCATCGCGAGCCGCAAAGCCAGCCAGAACGCGCTGAATGCTCTGGGCCCGTTGCTGCCGGAGTTTCTCGGTGGTTCGGCCGACTTGGCCGGCTCTAACCTGACCCTGTGGAAGGGCTGCCAGGGCGTGTCGGCTAACGACGCTAGCGGCAACTATATGTACTACGGCGTGCGTGAGTTCGGCATGAGCGCGATCATGAACGGCGTCGCTCGGCATGGCGGCTTCATTCCGTACGGCGCGACCTTCCTGATCTTTATGGAATACGCCCGCAACGCGGTGCGCATGTCAGCCCTGATGAAGCAGCGGGTGATTTACGTGTTCACCCACGACTCCATCGGCCTGGGCGAAGATGGCCCAACCCATCAGCCGATCGAGCAGTTGGCCAGCCTGCGTGGCACGCCGAACCTGAACACCTGGCGTCCGGCCGATGCAGTGGAATCGGCTGTGGCCTGGAAGGCCGCGATCGAGCGTAACGACGGCCCGTCGGCGTTGATCTTCAGTCGGCAAAACCTGCCGCATCAGAGCCGCGATGCCAAGCAGTTGGCCGATGTGGCCCGTGGCGCTTATGTGTTGAAAGACTGCAGCGGTGAGCCTGAGTTGCTGCTGATTGCCACTGGTTCGGAAGTCGGCTTGGCCGTGCAGGCCTATGACGCACTGACCGCTCAAGGCCGCAAAGTGCGGGTAGTGTCGATGCCCAGCACCAGCGTGTTCGATGCCCAGGACGCCGGTTACAAACAAGAGGTGCTGCCGCTGCAAGTCAGCGCGCGGATCGCCATCGAAGCCTCCCATGCCGACTTCTGGTACAAGTACGTCGGCCTGGAAGGGCGGATTATCGGCATGACCAGCTTCGGCGAATCGGCCCCGGCGGCGGCGCTGTTCGAAGAGTTCGGTTTCACCCTGGAAAACGTTCTGGATACCGCCGCCGAACTGTTGGACGTCTAAGCACCGCTTAACGGTGGATGACTTCGGTCATCCATCCTACGGTTGCTTCCCCACGAGATCGCCATGTCCAAACGCCCCTATAAAATCGCCCTTAACGGTTACGGCCGCATCGGTCGCTGCGTGCTGCGTGCGCTGCACGAGCGGGGCGCTGGCGCTGGCTTGGAAATCGTCGCGCTGAATGATTTGGCCGATCAGGCCAGCATCGAATACCTGACCCGCTTTGACTCCACCCATGGGCGTTTCCCCGGTGAGGTGCGAGTCGATGGCGATTGCCTGCATATCCAGGGGCAGTGCGTGAAAGTGCTGCGCCAGAGCACACCCGAGGCCATTGATTGGGCCGGGCTGGGCATTGACCTGTTGCTGGAGTGCTCTGGGCAGTACACCACTCGCGAGCAGGCTGGACGCTTTAT
>JAURXE010000285.1 GCA_030654635.1 Pseudomonas sp. | reverse complement strand
TAGTACTGGCAGTAGCGCCAGACCTTCGGGTCTTTCAGGGTGCGCAGCTGATCGGCCAACGACACCGAACTGGGCACCCGGTGCGCCTTGTTCTCGTAGGTGGTGAACCAGAACAACAGCGCGGTGATAAACATGATGGCCGAGTAGACCTTGGGCACCATCTGCCAGCTGGCGGCAGCGATGATTGCCGGGGCGACAAACTTGGTCACCGCAGCGCCCGCGTTACCGGCACCGAAGATACCCATGGCCGTGCCTTGAGTGGACTTATCAAACCACTTGGCCACGTAGGCGATGCCCACCGAGAAGGAGCCGCCGGCCAGACCAACGAACAGGCCCAGCACCAGGAAGTGCCAGTACTCGGTGGCCAGGCTGATCATGTAGATCGGCAGTACACAGACCAGCATCAAAATGAAGAACACGATGCGACCGCCAAACTTGTCAGTCAGCAGGCCCAGTGGCAAACGCACCAAAGAACCGGTCAACACCGGAGTGGCCGCCAACAAACCGAACTGGGTTTCGTTCAGTTGCAGCAGTTCTTTGACCGGCACGCCGAGAATGGCGAACATCATCCAGACCATAAAACAGACAGTAAACGCCAGGGTGCTCATCCCCAACACCAACCCCTGCTGTACCTTCACACTCGCCATGACGAAGCCCTTTTACGGTTAACATGGCGACAACAGTAGGCACTCAACTGCCGGCTAAAACTGACCTAGATCAAGTAAATCCCGGCAGCCCTGGCCTACCCTAAGCCGTTCTACCTCTTTAGTGATAGCTGCAGAATTAAATAATAAATGCTTTATAAACAACAAGTTAGATACATTTACCAAGTTATCTTCAGGTGCTTTCGGCAGCCCAGAATCATTAGAGGTAGTAAACCCATGCAGGCTCTTAAATGGCTGCGCAGCTCGCTGCCGGCACGCGCAGGTTTGGCGGTACTGCTGATCGCCGTATTGGCACTGTCGAGCGCCATGAGCGCCGGCTTGATCGCCTGGCTCAGTGAGGATGACGCGGCCGCGATCAATACAGCAGGCTCCTTGCGCATGGCCACCTATCGGCTGAGCTGGAAACTGGAGGCCGGCGCACCGGCGGCAGAGATCGAGGCGCAACTGTCCAACCTGGAACAACGCCTGCACAGCAAGAACCTGCAAAAAGTCCTGGAAGCCGACCCTCGGGCGCCGCTGCACAGCGCCTATTTGGACTTGCAAGGGCGCTGGCAAGAGCATCTGCGCCCGGCCCTGGATGCCGGCGATCGGCAGTTGTTTCTGCAGCAGGTCGATGACTTTGTCGAGCAACTGAGTCGCTTCGTGCTGCAGTTGCAACAAAGCAGCGAACGCAAACAAGGCTGGCAGCAGAACATTCAAGGCGCCGCGCTCTTTATTACCGTGCTGATCCTGCTGATTGGCATGTATGAACTGCAAACTAACGTGATCAACCCGCTGCAATACCTAACCAGCGCCGCTGAACGCTTTCGCGATGGCGATCACTCGGCGCGGGTGGAGTTTCAGTCAGAGGATGAGCTGGGCCAAATGGCCCTGAGCTTTAACACCATGGCCGACGCTATCGAGGAGTCACACCGGACCTTGGAAAGCCGCGTCGAGCAAAAAACCGCGCACCTCGCCCAAGCCAATGCGGCCCTGCAATTATTGTTCTTCAGCAGCCGCCAGTTGGCCAGTTCCCTAAGCAGCGCCGAACAGCTGGATCTATTGGTCGATAATTTCCAGACGCTGATTCCCGGACTGCGCCTGACCCTGTGCCTGCACGGCAATCCGAACCGCCCCGCCGAGCAGCTGATCGCCCTGCACGGCAGCGAGTCGCGGGAAATCTGCTCGCGCAATGACTGCTCCACGTGCGAGCGCCTGCAGCAACCGAACCTGCAGACCTATCAGATCAACAATCAGGGCAACAGCCTCGGCGAACTGCGGGCCAATTTTGACGACGGCCATCGGCCGCTGAACTGGGAAATCGAACTGATCCAGGCGCTGGCCGATCTGGTCGGCACCGCACTGTCGCTGGAACGCCAGCGTGAACAGGACCACCGCTTGCTGCTGCTGGACGAACGCACCATCATCGCCCGCGAGCTGCATGACTCCCTGGCCCAGGCGCTGTCGTATATGAAGCTGCAGGTCAGCCGCCTGCAAACCCTGATGCGTCGTGGTGAAACCGCCGAGCAGTTGTTTGCCGTCAGCGAGGAAATCCGTGAGGGCATCAACAATGCCTACCGGCAATTGCGCGAGCTGCTGACCACCTTCCGCCTGCAGATTAACGGCAGCGGGCTGGACCAAGCCCTTGACGACACAGTGCGCGAGTTTGCCGAACGGGGGAATTTTGAGGTGCTGCTGCAGGTCGAGCCGCTGGCCTTTACCCTGGATGCCAGCGAGCAGATTCACCTGCTACAAATCGCCCGCGAAGCGCTGTCCAATTGCGCCCGCCACGCCAACGCCAGGCAGGTACGCGTGCACTTGCACCAACAGGGCGAGCAAATCGAACTGTTGATCGAGGATGATGGCTGCGGCATTGGGCAAAGCAGTGACCCGCGCCAGCATCATGGGCTAACCATCATGCAAGAACGTGCCCGCAGCCTGCAGGGCGTGCTTGAAATCAGCTCCAACCAACCACACGGCACGCGCATCCAGCTCAGTTTTAAACCGGGGTTTCTCGGTCGTCATGTAGAGGAATCACCCCTATGAATAGCCCCGACACAGACCCACGTTTTCGCCTGATGTTGGTCGATGACCATCCGATGATGCGCCGTGGAATTCGCCAGTTACTGGAGCTGGAAGATGACTTTCTAATTGTTGGCGAAGCCAATAACGGCGAAGAGGCCTTAGCGCTGTTGGAGAGCCTGCAACCGCAGTTGATTTTGCTCGACAACAACATGCCGCTACTCAACGGCATCGAAACCCTCAAGCGTTTGCGACAAATTGGCTACAGCGGCAAGGTCTTGCTGTTTACCGTTTCTGATGCGGAAAAAGACGTGCGCGACGCCCTGCGCTTTGGCGCCGACGGCTATCTGCTAAAAGACATGGAGCCGGAAAAACTCATTCAGCAAGTGCGCGAAGCCCTGCACGGTGAACTGGTGATCAGCCCCGGATTAACCCGCGTATTGGCGCAAGCCCTGCGCGAGCCGCAAGCAACCAATCAAGTCGAACTGACCGAGCGTGAGCAACAAGTGCTGCGCATGATCGCCGGCGGCAACAGCAACAAAATGATCGGCCGCAAACTGGGCATTACCGAGGGCACGGTAAAGGTGCATGTGAAAAACCTGCTGCACAAACTCGGCCTGCGCTCACGGGTTGAGGCCGCTGTCTGGGCGATGTCAAACGAGCAGGCTTGATCCGACAAGGCTCGATCAACCACCAGTCACTCAAGCGTAACGGGAGCAGCCAATGGCGTGGATTATCAGCAAATACGCGCTCACCGCCCTGGTAGTAGTGCTGGTTTCCGAGCTGGCCAAGCGCAGCGACAAACTCGGAGGTCTCCTGGCCGCGCTGCCCTTGATCACCATTTTGAGTCTGATCTGGCTGTACCTCGAGCACCAATCAACCGAAAAAATCGCCAACCACGCCTGGTACACCTTCTGGTATGTGGTGCCGACGTTGCCGATGTTTTTGGCCTTCCCGCTGCTGCTGCCGCGCTGGGGTTTTTGGCCCACCTTGCTGTCCTGCGCGGTTATCAGCAGCGTTTGCTATGGCTTGTTTGCGCTGCTTGTCAAACGCTTTGGCGTGGACTTGCTCTAAGCCCACTGACGGTTAGTCGAGCAAGGGCTGCAGGGAGAAGTGGTAATCGCGAAACTGGGGCTGATGCAGGGCACTGAAACGGCGGAAATCCAGCCCAAAGCCTTGACCTTGAATGCGTTTGAGTAGCCGCGCGGCCTGGGGTTTATCCAAGCGCATAAAGAGTGGATCTTGCCGATCTTTGCCACCTCGCTTGGCAAAATCCAGCCCGGCGTCATAGTCGTGCAGCAGCACCAAGGCCCAGCCACCCGCGGTAAAATGCCCGCCGACCAGTACGCTGACCCGATCATCGAGACGCGCCTGCAACACCTCAACCGAGTTGTTCAAGGTTGAAAAAAACACGTCGCGCCCTGGGGTTTTGCCCAATTCTTGGGCGGCACGCATAGCGCCAAAGCCCATCTCGTCGTTGGCCGACCAAATCAAGCTAACCCCCGGATAACGCGGCAACAGCACTTGCGCCTGCTCATAGGCACGCTGCCGACTCCACTCGCTGTTGACCAGTTGCTGCAGCCGTACTTGCGGGTGCTCGGCCAAGGCGCGCTGCAAGCCACGTTCACGCAGTTGCGCCGCCGGCGTTTGCTTGATCCCAGAGAAGGCCAACATCTGTAACCTCGCTTTGGGATTTGCGTGTTGCGCCTGCTCAATTAAACCCTTGGCCATGATGTAGCCGGCTTCCTCGTCATTGGGTACCAGGCTGCCTATCCAATTGGGGTATTTTTCCCGGCTCTGACCAATCAGGCTTTGTTGGTCGGCGGTCAGCGTGCTACTTACCGCGAACAGCTTGACGCGGGTGCCTTTTGACAGCCGCAAGATTTCCGGACCGGCATACTGTTCATTAACAAAGACCAGATAGTCCGGTGGCTGCGGGCCTTGTAGCACGCTGCGCGCCTGTTCAAGCATTTTTTCTGGCACCCGTTCGGCATACAGCACCTGCAAGTGGATGCCCAAATCGGCGGCGGCGGCCTGCATAAACTGGGTGTAACTGAGCCAGTAAGCTTCATTGGATTTGCCGGGGTTAAGAAACACCACATTGGCCGCGCTGGCGAAACTGCCCACCAACATCAAGCCCAGGGCAAAGCCCCAGCGTACAACGCATTTCAATTTCAGCACCCGCGAACAAGTTGATAAAGCTCAAGGCGTGACTAGTGGCCTTGTGCAACCAGCGCGGCATATTACTGGAAAACGACAACGCCGCCTTTGGTAGCTGACCAAGGGCGGCGTTTAAAGGCTTACAAGCGGCGTTTATTGATGGCTGACCCAGTAAACGGCGGTGACGACCGCCAACAAAATCAAGACAAAAATAGCGCGGGCATCGACCACGCTATCGCGATTGTCGGGCTCAGTGTGATCAGTCATGGCGTCCCCTTGAAGGTAGTTATTCTTGTGATAGTCGCCGATGTCGACAACTTGCCTTTGCAGTTAAGACCACGGCAGCCGCTTGCTCAAGCGGAGTCGGCGATTGGTTAGCACTCGAAGTTCGGACCATATGCTAAAACATCACTTTTGCGCATAACCCTGAGCTGGTATCTTGCCTGCGCTCCAATTTAGGGAGTGCGCGGCCGTGCGCGCAGATCAGCTGTAGCAGCCTGAAAACAGGACATTTCATGTACGTATACGACCAGTACGACCAACAGATCGTTGAGGACCGCGTTAAGCAGTTCGCCGATCAAACCCGACGCTTTTTGGCTGGCGAGCTGTCAGGCGAAGATTTCCGCCCACTGCGCCTGCAGAATGGCCTTTATATTCAGCGTTACGCGCCGATGTTGCGGGTTGCCGTGCCTTACGGCCTGCTCAGCTCAAACCAAGTGCGCATGCTGGCCAAGATCGCCCGCGACTACGACAAGGGCTATGCGCACATCAGTACCCGCCAGAACGTACAGTTCAACTGGCCAGAACTGGAAGACGTGCCGGCCATTCTTGGCGAGTTGGCGACCGTGCAGATGCACGCGATCCAAACCAGCGGCAACTGCATCCGCAACACCACCACCGACCAGTTTGCCGGTGTGGCAGCGGATGAAGTGATCGATCCGCGCCCTTGGTGCGAGATCATCCGTCAGTGGTCAACCTTCCACCCCGAGTTCACCCACTTGCCGCGCAAGTTCAAGATCGCCGTCAATGGCTCGATCAGCGACCGCGCTGCCATCGAGGTGCATGACATCGGCCTGGAGGCAGTGCACAACGCCGCAGGCGAACTGGGTTTCCGGGTCTCGGTCGGCGGCGGTTTGGGCCGCACCCCGATAGTCGGCAGCTTTATTAATGAATTCCTGCCGTGGCAGCACCTGCTCAGCTATCTTGAGGCCATCTTGCGGGTCTACAACCGCTATGGCCGGCGCGACAACAAGTACAAGGCACGGATCAAAATTCTGGTTAAGGCGCTGACCCCTGAGGTATTTGCCGAGCGCGTCAACGCCGAGTGGGCGCACATCAAAGATGGCCCAAGCACTCTGGACAACACCGAAGTGCAGCGCGTCGCCCAGTACTTCGTGGACCCTGCGTATCTGCCGCTGGAAGACCAACAGGCCGCATTGAGCGCCCTCGACGCCGAGCACCCAGGCTTTGCCCGCTGGCGTCAGCGCAACACCTTCGCGCACAAGAAACCCGGCTACGTGGCAGTGACCCTGTCGCTGAAACCGACCGGCACAGCGCCCGGCGATGTTACCGACAAGCAACTGGACGCGATTGCCGACCTGGCTGATCGTTACAGCTTTGGCGAGGTGCGCAACAGCCATAACCAAAACATCATCCTCGCCGATATCGAGCAGGCCCAGCTGTTTACCCTGTGGGGCGAATTGCGCGAACTGGGCTTTGCCACGCCTAACGTTGGTCTCTTGACCGACTTGATCTGCTGCCCGGGTGGCGATTTCTGCTCGCTGGCCAATGCCAAGTCGATTCCGGTCGCCGAAGCCATTCAACGGCGCTTCGATAACCTGGATTATCTGTTCGACATCGGCGAGCTGGAGCTGAACATCTCCGGCTGCATGAACGCCTGTGGTCACCACCACGTCGGTCATATCGGCATTCTCGGCGTCGACAAAAAAGGCCAAGAGTTCTACCAAGTCTCCCTGGGTGGCAGCTCGGGCCGCGACGCCAGCCTGGCAAAAATCCTCGGCCCATCCTTCGCCGAAGAAGATATGGCGGACGTGATCGAGAAAATCATCAATGTCTACATCGAACAACGCAGCCCCGAAGAAAGCTTCCTCGATACTTTCCGCCGCATCGGTATCGACCCATTCAAGGAGCGCGTTTATGCAGCGAATCATTAAGAACGGCCAGATCATCGACGAGACTTGGCACCTGCTGCCCAAGGACGCCAGCCTCGACGGCATCTCCAACTGCGACGACATCATTGTGCCGCTAGCGCTCTGGGTCGAGCATTCGCGAGCACTGAAAGCCCGCGATGGCGGTTTAGGGGTATGGCTGGAAGCCGGTGAGGAAATTGAGGAAATCGCCGCTGACCTGGATAACTTCCAGGTCATCGCCCTGAATTTTCCCAGCTTCACCGATGGCCGTCACTCCTCCACCGCCTGCCTGTTGCGCCAGCGCTACAGCTACAAAGGTGAAGTACGTGCCATTGGCGACGTGTTGCGCGATCAGCTGTTTGCCCTCAAGCGTTGCGGCTTCGATGCCTTCGCTTTGCGCGCGGACATGAACGCTGAAGACGCCTTGCTAGCCTTTAGCGAGTTAAGTCACGTCTACCAAGCCTCAAGCGACCAGCCGCTGCCGTTGTTTCGCCGCAGAGCTTAATGCCTGGTTGGTGAGCATCTGCTAGTTGCAAAAAAGCCCTGAAATTCAGGGCTTTTTTCTGCGTGGCCGTTTAGTAAAACAGCCAACTACGTAGAGCTTCAGCTCAGATTAACCAGAACTCGGCCGCTGGCCTTAGCTGCCAGCATTTCCTCAATCGCCGCCGGTAACTGCGCCAAGGTCACTTCGTGAGCCAAGGTTTCCAGATTACTGAGTTTCCACTGCAACGACAGCTTGTCCCACATCGAGGCCTTGACCACCAAGGGCAGTTCGACCGAATCGACCCCAAGCAGGTTGACCCCACGCAAGATAAACGGCAGCACGCTGGCGTTAAAGGCCACGCCAGCCGTCAGCCCGCAACAGGCCAGGCTGCCACCGTAGTGCAGCGCCTTGACCACATTAAACAAGATGTCGCCGCCGACAGTATCCACCGCCCCGGCCCATTGCGGCTTGAGCATGGCTTTGTCGGTGCCGTCCAGCAGACTGCTGCGACTAACGATCTGCGTAGCGCCGAGGCGCTTTAGAAAATCAGCCTGTTCAGGCTTGCCGGTCGCCGCAGCCACCTGATAACCCAGGCTAGCCAGCAAGGCCACGGCAATGCTGCCGACACCGCCTGTGGCACCGGTGACCAACACAGTGCCGGCGTCCGGGGTCAGCCCGGCCTGCTCCAACTTGGCCACGCAGAGCGCCGCGGTCAGCCCTGCCGTGCCCAATAACATCGCCTCACGCAGCGATAACCCTTGCGGACGCTTTAACAGCCAGGCCGCTGGCACCCGAATGTACTGGGCTAAACCGCCGGAGGTGTTCATGCCAAGGTCGTAACCTGTGACTATCACCTCATCGCCGGCAGCAAACTCGCTGACACTGGACTGCTCGACAATGCCAGCCGCATCGATGCCTGGGGTGTGCGGATAGTTTTTAGTCACCCCACGATTGCCACTGGCCGACAGCGCATCTTTGTAGTTCAAGGAGGAGTACTGCACGCGGATCAATACTTCACCGACGGGCAGGTCGGCCACTTCGCGGGTCTGCACCTGCGAGACAAAGCGGCCGTCGGCTTGCTCACTCACCACCAGTGCTTGAAAGCTAGTCATGCGGTTCTCCTTATTTATCCAGAACAGGCCGTTGAAAAACTGCTGTGCTCAGCTATGCAGCGTTTCTCAACAACCTGTTAATAATGTTCAACGAGGCTTTATTGCCAAAAACGTTGCTGGCTAAGCCGACTCCACCAATTGAGTAACACCCGATCAATGGCCACGCTGGCAGCCAGGCCGAAACGTTCCTGCAGGGTCTTTTTCTCGGCGTAATGCAGGTGGAACAATTCGGCTTCACGGGCGCGCTCGCCGAGGTATTCATCGCTGGTTTTAAGTTCATCGACCAGCTTTTTGTCTAATGCCGCCAGCCCCAGCCAGACCTCGCCGGTGGCGATTTCATCGATCGTCAATTGCGGCCGGTAGCGCGAGACAAAACCTTTAAACAGGGTATGGGTGGTTTCCAGGTCTTCCTGAAATTTCTCCCGGCCTTTTTCAGTGTTTTCGCCAAACACCGTCAAGGTGCGCTTATAGGTGCCGGCCGTCAGCACTTCAAAATCGATCTCGTGCTTCTTCAGTAAACGGTGCACGTTCGGCACCTGCGCCACCACGCCAATCGAGCCGAGTATGGCAAAGGGCGCGCTGAGAATTTTCTCGCCAATACAGGCCATCATATAACCACCGCTGGCCGCCACCTTGTCGACGCAGACCGTCAGCGGCACACCGGCTTGGCGAATCCGCGCCAATTGCGAAGATGCCAAGCCATAGCTGTGCACCATGCCGCCACCGCTTTCAAGGCGCAGCACCACTTCATCCTGGGCGGTGGCGATAGCCAGCAGTGCGGTGATCTCATGGCGCAAATGCTCGGTGGCTGAGGCCTTGATGTCGCCATCAAAATCCAGCACGAACACCCGAGTTTTTTTATCGCCCGCACGCTTTTTCAGCTTGGCTTGTTTAGCTTGTTTGCCTTCAAGCTTGCGCAGTGCCTTAAGGTCCTGTTTGTCGAGCACCGTTTGCTCCAGACGCTCGCGCAGGCTGCGGTAAAAGTCATTGAGCTTTAGCACCTGTAAATGACCGCGACTACCCTGGCGGCCTTTACCGCGCAACGTGGCAATCACTAACAGCACCAACACCACAGCAACCACCACGGTGACCGTGCGGGCTAAAAATCCTGCATATTCAACAAAAAACTCCACACATATCCCCTTTCGTTTTATCCATATCAGCGCGTTTAGCGACGAAGACACTAGTTACTCAGCATACCGGCGCTACCGGCCGTCGACCAGTCGCAAACCTATTGCGCAAGTTTGCGCCCGAGCAATTCAAACAAGCGTATGTTTTTACGTTGACAGGCTGTTTCTATCCCCATAATCTCGGCTCACTTTACCCCCAACGGATAACCCCAAACGTGGGCAGTATTTATCTCATTCGACATGGCCAGGCCTCATTCGGTGCCGACGACTACGATGTGCTTTCGCCCATCGGCATTCGCCAGGCTGAAGTATTGGGCAAGCACCTGAGCGATTTGGAGATACGTTTTGACCGTTGCCTGAGTGGCGATTTACGCCGCCAGCAAGACACCGCCAAACACACGCTGCAACAACTCAGCGCAAACGGCTGGACTGCCCCAGACATTGAAATCGACAGCGCCTTTAATGAGTTCGATGCCGATGCGGTGATTCGCAGTTTGCTGCCGGGGCTGCTGCCAGAAGAGCCACAGGCACTGGCGATCCTGCGTAACGGTGCGCAAAACCGGGCGGAATTTCAGCGCCTGTTCGCGCGCATCATTCAGCGTTGGGTAAGCGGTGATTACCCGGCCGACGGACTGGAAAGCTGGACCAGCTTTGTAGAGCGGGTTGCCGCCGGCCTGCAACGCATACTGATACAAGCGCAAAGCAAAGATAACATCGCCGTGTTCACTTCCGGCGGTACTATCACGGCCTTGCTCCGGCTGATTACGGCTGTACCGGCCGAGAAGGCATTCGAGCTTAACTGGCAAATCGTCAACACATCACTCAGTCGCGTTAAATTTCGCGCGACTGAGGTGGCCCTAGCTTCCTTTAACAGCCAGATACATTTACAGCTGTTAAAGGCGCCGGAGCTCATCACATTTCGATGAGCTTCAGCTCACTGTGACCCGCAAGGTCTCCAACAAAACCTGAAACCAAAGGATAGAACCATGACCTCAGTTGCTGATATCGCACACACCATGCAATCCAAGTTCAACGCTTCCGCCGCTGCTGGCCTGGACCTAGTATTTGGCTTCAACATCGAAGACGGCGAAAACTTCTTCCTGACCGTTAAAGATGGCGCTTGCGAAATGAGCCAAGGTGAGTCGGCTGCCGCTAACGTTACCCTGATCATGAGCACCGAAACCCTGAGCGGCATCACCACCGGCGAAACCGACGGCATGCAAGCATTCATGGGCGGCAAACTACGTGCTGAAGGCGACATGATGTTGGCTATGAAACTGGGCGAACTTTTCCCAGTTTAAGCCTCCGGCTGTTACTAGCTGCTGAAAAAAACCGGGGCCCTTGGGCTTCGGTTTTTTTTCGCCTGGAAAACCCCAACCTATCAATCAAGCCGACTGATTACGCTGCAACACGCTCACCAATAACAGCAGCTGCAGCTTGTGAGCCAGGCTGAGCAGCATTAGATTAAACAATAATCTCAAGCCCCTATCATAAGCAAAAGGGATAAGCATGGCGCTTACTGATCAATCCACACCCATCCGTGCAGGCGAAGAACTCGACGTTGGCATTATTGACGCCTACCTCAAAGCCCATATTGATGGCTTGAGCGGTACGCCAGTTATTAGTCAGTTCCCAGGCGGCGCCTCGAACCTGACCTACCTGCTGCAATATCCCGAACGAGAGTTGGTGCTGCGCCGGCCGCCCTTTGGTCACAAGGCCAAATCGGCCCACGACATGGGCCGCGAGTTTCGCATTCTCAACCAGCTGAATGCCGGCTTCCCTTACTGCCCAAAGGCCTACGTGCACTGCACCGACGAGTCGGTGATTGGCTCGGAGTTTTATGTGATGCAGCGGGTTAACGGCATCATCTTGCGCGCCGATTTGCCCAGCGAATTGAATTTTGATGCCAAACAAACTCGCCAACTGTGCGAAAGCTTTATCGACAAGCTGGTTGAGTTGCACCAGGTTGATTACAACGCCTGCGGCCTTGGTGATTTGGGCAAGCCGCAAGGCTACGTGCAGCGACAGATCAGTGGCTGGAGTGACAGATACGAAAAAGCCCTGACCCCTGATGCGCCACTCTGGACCGAGGTTAAGGCCTGGCTGAACGCCAAGATGCCGGCCGATCATCCGCGCGCAAGCATCGTGCACAACGACTACCGCTTCGATAACGTGCTGCTCGACCCCCACAACCCGCAGCAGATCATCGGCGTGCTGGACTGGGAGCTGACCACTCTGGGCGACCCGCTAATGGACCTGGGCAACAGCCTGGCTTACTGGATTGAGGCCAACGATCCGGCCCCGGTACAGCTGATGCGCCGCCAACCGAGTAACGCGCCGGGCATGCTGACCCGCCAAGAGTTTGCCGATTACTACGCGCAACGGGCCGGGATCAAAATCGACTGCATCGACTTTTACTACTGCTACGGTCTGTTCCGCCTGGCCGGCATAGTCCAGCAGATTTACTACCG
>JAURXE010000280.1 GCA_030654635.1 Pseudomonas sp. | reverse complement strand
CGCCACCGGACAGCAGGTGAATGGTGCTGTTTTTCTTGCCGGGCGGCCGGGCCATGATGCTCACGCCGGTATCCAGCAGATCTTCGCCGGTCAACTCCAAATAGGCCGTACCGCCACCAAAGACCTTGGGGAACAAGGCCTGTAGGCCGCCATTGATCTGATCAAAAGTGGCCTTGAAACGGTTGCGGGTTTCTTTGTCGATCTTGCGGATCACATTTTCCAGGGTATCCAGCGCCTCCGCCAGGTCGGCGTTTTGCGCATCCAGATAACGCTTGCGCTCGGACTGCTGCTGATACTCCTCGATCGCCGCCAGGTTGATCGCGCCCAGGCGCTGAATACGCCCAGCTAACTGCTCCAGTTCATCAGTCCAGGCACTTTCGCTGGCCTCGCTCGGCAAGTTGGCCAGCACTGTGTGCAGGTCGTAACTCTCAGTCGCCAGCAGCTCAACCACTGCGGCGCGGCGTACATTCAGGCTCTGCCAGTCGAGGCGTTGTTGCTCCAGTTGGCCGCGCAACAGTTGCGCTTGCTGCTCGGCCTGATTGCGGCGTTTCTCGCTGTCGCGCAGTTGCCGATCGGCATCTTCCAGGCCCAACCGCGCCAGCTTTAATTCGTCTTCGACGGCCATGCGCTTGTCGAGCAACTCTTCCAGTTTCATGCGCAACTCTTCCAGCGGCGCCTCGCCTTCACCCAGGTTCAGATCGAGCTGTTCGCGCTTCTCATGCAGGCGCTCGGCTTGCAGTTGCAGGCGCTCCAACGCTTGCCGGGTGGAGTTGTGCTGACTGTGCAGCGCGCCCAGGCGTACCGCCAGTTGATGGGCATGGTCTTTGTGCTGGCGGGCCTCTTGGCGAATCCGGTCGAGCCGTTCACGCAAGCTGTCGCGGGCGGCCAGTAGTTGCTCGCGTTGTTCGGTGTCTTGGGCCATGGCGTCCAGGGCGTCCTGCAAGATCAACCGAGCCTCGCCGAGTTGCTCCTGTTCCTGGGCAAGTTGCTCGGCCGACTCCTCAACCTCGGCATCCAGGCGGCGTTGACGCAGTTGCAACTGTTCGACCTTGACTTGCACGGCCGACAACTGAGCCTTTAATTCACCGGCGCTGCGGGTCTCATCCTGCAAGCGTCGGCGCTGCTGTTCACGCGCCTGCTCATGCTCGCGCTGCTGACCAAGCAGCTGCTGCAAGTGCAACTCAAGCTCGCTCAACTCGGCTTCATATTGCTCACGCTCGGCCAGCAATTGTTCCAGTTCCTGAGCGCGAGCCAGCACGCCACTTTCGGCGGCATCGGCATGGCGGATTCGCAAAAAGTGCGGCCCTAACCAGTAACCATCACGGCTAATCAAACTGCTGCCGGGCGCCAGCTGACTGCGCAACGCCAGCGCTTCTTGCAGGGTTTCAACCGCCAGCACCTGACCCAGCCAGGGGGCTAAATCGATGCCCGACTCGACTTTATCCAGCAAGCTGCCAGGCAAGCG
>JAURXE010000275.1 GCA_030654635.1 Pseudomonas sp. | reverse complement strand
GCGGCAGTGGCGTGACCACCGTTGGCGCCTTGTTGGGCATGGCCGCGCACCTGGAAGGCAAGGGCTGCAGCGTGCTGGATCAGGCCGGGTTGGCGCAAAAATTCGGCCCGGTAATCACCCATATCCGCATCGCCGCCAAGCAGGATGAGATCTTCGCCGTGCGCATCGCCGCCGGTGAAACCGACCTGTTGCTGGGCTGCGATCTGGTGGTGGCGGCCAGCGAAGAGGCCTTGGCCAAACTCAACGACAAGATCGCCCATGCGGTGATCAACAGCCATGAGGCGGCTACCGCCGAGTTCACCCGCAACCCCGATGCCCAGGTGCCGGGTGCGGCCATGCGCGAAGCGCTGATCGAGGCGGTGGGTGCGAGCAAGACCCACTTCGTCGATGCCTCGCGGCTGGCCACCCGGCTGCTCGGCGACAGCATCGCCACCAACCTGTTTATGCTCGGTTTTGCCTATCAGAAGGGCTTGGTGCCGGTTTCGGCGACGGCCATTGATAAAGCCATCGAACTCAATGGCGTGGCGGTACCACTCAACCAGCAGGCATTTATCTGGGGCCGCCGCGCCGCCTACGATGCCGCCGCCGTGGAGAGACTCGCCGCCCCGGCCGTGGCGGCCGCGCCGCGCTGTGAAACCCTGGCGGTGATAGTGCAGTTTCGGCTCGATTTCCTGACCTCTTACCAGAACGCCGCTTACGCCGAACGCTATCGCCAGTTGGTGGCGCGGGTGCAACAGGCCGACACGGACAGCGAGCAGGCGCTGAGCCGGGCCGTGGCGCGCAACTACTTCAAGCTGCTGGCCTACAAGGACGAATACGAGGTGGCGCGGCTGTACACCGATGGCGCCTTTATCCAGCAGCTGGCCGAGCAGTTTGAAGGCGATTACCGCCTGCAGTTTCACTTGGCGCCGTCCTGGCTGAGCAATCTGTCAGGCACCAGTGGCGAGCCGCGCAAGCGTCAGTTCGGACCCTGGATGTTCAAGGCCTTCGGCCTGCTGGCCAAGTTCAAGTTTCTGCGTGGCAGCGCCCTGGACCCGTTCGGCCACAGTGCCGAGCGCAAGCTTGAGCGGGAGCTGATCGGCGACTACGAGCAAAGCATCGCCGCGCTGCTCAGCCAGCTGAACGCTACTAACTACCGCACGGCGCTGGCCATCGCCGAGTTGCCCCAGCAGATCCGTGGTTACGGGCATGTGAAGGAGCAGGGCGTGCTCAAGGCCCGTGAGCAGGGCCGGCAATTGCAGGCGTGTTTGAAGGTCAGTGAAATCGCCGCCGTGCAGCTGTTCGAACCGGCGGCCTGAGACGCTCTTAACTGCAGGAGCCCGCTGGCTCCTGCAGCAATCCCCCAACAATCAGAACGACCGAGGAACCCCCATGTCCGTGTTTTCCCATATTGATTTTGACCAGCATGAGCAGGTGATTTACAGCCAGGATAAAAGCTCCGGGCTGAAAGCCATTATCGCCATCCACGACACCAGCCTCGGTCCTGCGCTCGGTGGTTGCCGCATGTGGCCCTACAGCAGCGACGAGCTGGCCCTGCGCGACGTGCTGCGGCTGTCGCGCGGCATGAGCTACAAGTCGGCGTTGGCCAACTTGCCGCTGGGCGGTGGCAAGGCGGTGATTATCGGCGATCCGCGCAGCGGCAAAAGTGAGGCGCTATTTCAGGCCATGGGCGATTTTGTCGAGAGCCTCGGCGGGCGCTATATCACCGCGGCGGATTCCGGCACCGGGGTGGCCGAGATGCAGATCATGGCCCAGCGCACCCGCCATGTGGCCGGCGCGGACCCGCGTGAAGCCTTGGACGGCGGCAGTCGCGACGGCGATCCATCACCCTCGACCGCCTATGGGGTGTTTGTCGGCCTGCAGGCGGCGGTGCAGCATCGCTTGGGACGCAGTGACTTGAACGGCTTGAAGGTGGCGATTCAGGGCGTCGGCCAAGTCGGTTTCGGCTTGGCGCAGCAGCTGAAAGCCGCCGGTGCGCAGCTGTGGGTCAGCGATATTTTTGCCGCTAACGAGCGCCGTGCCGTCGAGCAGCTGGGCGCCATCGCGGTCGGTCAGCACGAAATTTACGGTCTCGACGTCGATGTGTTCGCCCCCTGTGCCATGGGCGGCATTCTCAACCTGCAGACCCTGGAAGCCCTGCGCGCCCCGGTGATTGCCGGGGCGGCCAACAACCAATTGGCCGATGCGCAACTGGCCGAAGAGCTGCAGCGGCGGGGCTGTTTGTATGCGCCGGATTACGCGATCAACGCCGGCGGCATCATCGATGTCTGCTACGAGCGCACCGGTGGCA
>JAURXE010000273.1 GCA_030654635.1 Pseudomonas sp. | reverse complement strand
TCTCCCTAGTGCACGACGTGATCGTGACCATGGGTTTTCTCTCGTTGTTTCAGATCACCTTCGACCTGACGGTGCTGGCGGCGGTGTTGGCGATGATCGGTTACTCGCTCAACGACACCATCGTGGTATTCGACCGGGTGCGGGAAAACTTCCGGGTGCTGCGCAAGGCGAATTTGATCGAGAATATCAACATCTCGACCACCCAGACCTTGCTGCGTACCGTGGCGACCTCGGTATCGACCCTGCTGGCAATCTTCGCCTTGCTGATGTTTGGCGGCGACAGCCTGCATGGTTTCTCCATCGCCTTGTTTGTTGGTGTAATGGCCGGTACTTACTCCTCGATCTATATCGCCAACGTGGCGTTGATCTGGCTCAGCCTGAGCTCCGAAGACCTGATGCCGCCGGCAGTGGTTGAAGAAGTCGACGAACGTCCCTGATACCGGTTCCGAACACAGTGTGATGCTGCTCGCGAATTGCACTAAATGAGGCCGGCGGCGCTGAACTTGGCGCCGCCGGCTTAGTCCAATTTTACAAGTGGAGGCGCAGCTGCCTCTTTACGTGAACGGCAGGAGTTTCAAGTGAACAAATCAATGCTGGTTGGTGCGGTGCTGGGCGCGGTTGGTGTTACTGCCGGCGGTGCGGTGGCAACTTACAGCGTGCTCAAAAGCAGTCCTGAGTACGCGCAAGTATTGGCGGTTCAGCCGGTTACCCAAACCATTAAAACGCCTCGGGAGGTCTGCAAAGAGGTCACCCTAACCAAGCGTAAGCCGGTAAAGGACGAGCATAAAATTGCTGGCACCTTGCTCGGTGCAGTCGCTGGTGGCTTGTTGGGTAATCAGGTCGGTGGCGGTACCGGCAAGAAAATTGCCACGGTAGCCGGTGCGGCTGCCGGTGGTTATGCCGGTAATACCGTGCAGGGCAATATGCAGGAAGGCGACACCTACACCACCACTGAAACCCGCTGCAGCACAGTCAATGACAGCAGCGAGAAAGTGGTTGGTTATGATGTGAAGTATCAGCTCAACGGCTTGGTGAATCAGGTGCGCATGGACCGTGATCCGGGCGCGCAGATTCCGGTCAACAAAGACGGTCAGCTGGTGCTGGCGCAACAAGCTGCCGCTCAGTAAATTCGCCGCTTAACAAAAAACGCCCTGCGGGGCGTTTTTTTATGGGCCCATTTATTGCGCGACCGTAGCGCCTCGCCGCCGCTTAGAACACCTGCAACACTTCAAAGTGCTGCACTTGCGCGGCCAGTTTTAACTCAAGCTCGGCGCCCGGTGCTTGGCCGAGTAAGCGCTGGCCCATGGGGGAGTGAGGGGTAATCAGCATGATTTCCCGCTCGCCATCGATGATTTTCAAACCGGCGGCATCCGGTGCCAGCAGCAGCCAGCGCTGCTGGTCAGTGGCGTCGGCCAACAGCACCAAGGCGCCCAGCTGAATACCGCGTTGCGGATCGAAGTCGTTGATCGGCAAGCGCTGCAAGGCCAGCAGCGCTTGCTGGATTTCTGCCAGCCGTCGCGCCTGTCCGGCGGCGAGGTAGGAGGCCTCAAGCCCTAAGGTGTCGTATTTGTTCTCGGCAATATTGGCTTTGTCGGTGGCGGCCTCATAGGCCGTTTGTGCGGCGCGCTGGGCAATCTGCAAATCGCTGCCGAGCTGTTCGAGAATACGTTGCTGAAGCAGGGCTTTATTCATGGTGGCGACAGGCGAGGGAGGTTGCGCAGGATAACGCATCTGCCGGCTGCGCGGCGTCGCGCAGCTTTGGTGCGCTGCTGGTTGGCCTGCCCGGCTGAATCAGTCAGTTGTTTAACTCCCAGATTGGCGGGCCTCAACACGGCTAAACGCCTGGTGAAAGCGTGGTTGAGCGGCGGACTTTATCTATTCCGACTGGCGCCGACCTATGCATGTTTTTGATGGTGAAAAAACTGCGTATATGCGCTGAAAAGACGCACTTGCGGGGTTGACGTGGCAGAGTTGTGCACAATTGCGAGGCGCTCTTGCGGGGCGTGACGCAAAGTCGCTGAAAGCCGGGTGTTTTTCTAATTGACTTTTTAAGTGCTTGATTATTATAGGTTTTTTTTGCTGGTTAAAAAATGATCAGATTGACTCAAGGGCCCGCCAGTAAGGCTTTTTAGCAACTTCTGCAGAACTTACCCACTGAGTTATCCACAGAATCTGTGGATTATCCTGAGCGCCCGCTCTAGGTTGCCCTCGGTGTTTTTTGCAAGGGTTTTAATCGATGAAAGCAGGTTTTTTTCAGCACGATTTCCACTCAAAAAGCGCGGCCTAACTGCAACTCGTGCTACCGACTGGCTGGGTATACTGATCACCGCTTTCACTGGAGTTGGCGCATGCCTATCGATTTACCCAATCTGCTGCTTGGTTTGGCGCTGGCCGCGCTGCCCCTGCTGTTTTTGCTCTGGCAGCTGCAACAGCGCGGACAACTCTTGCGCCAAGAACGCCTGCTGCTGGATGAACGTTTGAGCACCGCCCTGTTGGCGCAAGATGGCTTGAGCGCGCAACTCGACGACAGCCGTGCCGAGGCCTTGCAACTGCGCAGCAGTCAGGCGCAGTTGCAGGCAGAGCTGGCGGTGGCCCGACGGGAAAGCGAGTTGCTGTTGCTGGAGAACGACAGCGCCCGAGACGCGGCCCAGCAATACAACCACAGCAGCGCGCAGAAAGACGCCGAGCTGCGCCGCCTGGATGCCGAGCGAGCCGGCCTGGCCGCCGAGTTGCGCGAACAGCACGACAGCCACCAACAGCGCCTAGCCGATTTGCAGGGTTCACGGGATGAGCTGCGGGCGCAATTCGCCGAGTTGGCCGGGAAGATCTTCGATGAGCGTGAGCAGCGGTTTGCCGAAACCAGCCAGCAACAGCTCGGGCAATTGCTCGATCCGCTCAAAGAGCGCATTCAATCGTTTGAGAAACGCGTCGAGGAGAGTTACCAGCTGGAGGCCCGCGAGCGTTTCTCCCTGAGTAAAGAGTTGCAGCGCCTGCAGCAGCTCAACCAGCGTTTGGGTGATGAAGCCACCAACCTGACCCGCGCCCTCAAGGGCCAGAAAATCCAGGGCAACTGGGGTGAGTTGGTGCTGGAGCAGGTGCTCGAACATGCCGGGCTGACCAAGGGCCGTGAGTACCTGACCCAAGTAAGCCTGACCAGTGCTGACGGCATACGCTTTCAGCCGGATGTGATCATCCAGTTACCCGGCGACAAGCAGGTAGTGATCGATGCCAAGGTCAGCCTGACCGCCTATCAGGCGATGATCGTCAGCGAAGACGAGGCCGGCCGCGCTTTGGCACTCAAACAGCATGTGCTGTCGCTGCGCAGCCACCTAAAAGGTCTGTCGCTGAAGGATTACCAACGGCTGGAAGGCCTGCATAGCCTGGACTTCGTGTTGCTGTTCGTGCCGATTGAAGCGGCTTTTGCCGCAGCGTTACAGGCCGATCCGGGCTTGTTCCAGGAGGCCTATGCCCAGCACATCGTTATCGTCAGCCCGACCACGTTGCTGGCCACGTTGCGGGTGATCGACAGCCTGTGGCGCCAGGAGCGGCAAAGCCTGAATGCACGGGAAATCGCCGAGCGGGCCGGGGCCCTGTACGACAAGTTTGTCGCCTTTGTCGTCGATTTAGACGAGCTGGGCAGTCGCGTGCAACAGCTGGATAAAGCCTACGCCGCCGCCCGCAACAAGTTGGTGGAAGGCCGTGGCAATCTGGTCAGTCGGGTGGAGAACCTCAAGCAACTGGGTGCCCGCGCGAGCAAAAGCTTGCCGGCCGAGTTGCTGGAGCGGGCCGGTGGCGAAGCCTTGCTCGATGAGTTGGACGATTAAGCCGGCGCGGTGTTTGTTGGTTTAAATCAGCCAGAGGGTGACCAACCCGGCCAACAGCCCGGCCGCCATAATCGGCAGGGTATGCAAGGCTAGCTGGCGACCGCTGATCAGCAGGATCAACAGACCTTTCACCAGGCTGTTGCTGAAGGCCGCCAGGTAAATTCCTTGCACCGCTACCTGGCCGTTGAGCGCGCCCTGGGCATTGCGTGCCAATGACAGGGTGATGGCGTCGACGTCGCTCAGACCGGACAGCAACGCGACCAGGTAGACGCCGACATCACCCAGCCAGTGCTGGGCTGCCTCGACCATAAAGGCAATTAACACCAGCAGCGTGGCGAAACGCAGGGCCGGAGCCAGCTCGAAGGGGTTTTTCAGCAGCGGTTCGGCACTGCCCTCGGGGTCGCTGCCGGCGCGGCGAAAATAAAACAGCGCGCCAGCGGCGTAGATCAAGGCGCTCACGGTCAGTGGCCAGATCAGTTGGCCGAGCAACGCCGGGTTGACCAGGCCCACCTCCAGCAGCACCCGCGGGAACATCAATGCCGAGGTGGCCAGCAGTCCGCAGGCCAGCATGGCCGGCAGTTTGCCGCCTTGATGCAGGCGCGCCAGGGTGATGGTCATGGCGGTGGAGGAGACCATGCCACCAAGCATTGCGGTTACCAGTAGGCCTTTGCGTTGGCCGACCAGGCGGATGGCGATATAAGCGGCAAAGCCAATGGCGGCGATCAGCACCACCATCCACCAGGTGGCGTAAGGGTTGAATGCCTGCCACGGACCGTAGCCCTGGTTGGGTAGCACCGGCAGTAACACCAGGGAGATAAACAGTAGCTGCAGCGCCCCGGAAACTTCCGCTGCCGAGAGTTTGCGCAAGGCGCTGTGCAGCGGTTGCTTGAGGCTCAGCAGCAGGGCGATCACTACGGCGCAGGCGGCGGCCAAAATACGTTGCTCGCTGAGGGCCAGGCTACCGAGCAGAAAAGTCAGCAGTAGGGCGATGGGGCTGGTCAGGCCCAGGTCGCCGGTGTTGCGTTGCTCGCCGAGGTAGCCGGCGATCACCAGCAACCCAAAGATTAGCGTCACACTAATCCACGCATTCAGGCCGTAATGGGCGCCGAGCAGGGCCGCTAGGCCGCCGAGTAAGCCGGTTAGGCCAAAGGTGCGAATGCCGCCAATCAGGCGGTTATCATCGGTGTCGCAGGCGCTCCAGCTGCGCTCGGTACCAATCAACAGGCCAACGGCCAGGGCCGTGGCAAAGTTCAGCAGCAGTTCCAGCGTGGCGGGCATGGGGCGTCCTTGGCAGCAACAACTTCGCTCAGTCTAGCGCCCCCGGTTGGCCTAGTGTCTGCCTGAGATCAACGGGCTGTTCAGGCTAGGTCGACCAGCACCAGCTCGCTGTCCTCCAGGGCGGTGATGCGCAGCAGTGCTTCATCGGCCACGGCCAGCCCGTCGCGGGCATTGGCGCGCTGGCCATTGACTTCAATGGCGCCGCTGGCCGGTACCAGATAGGCCTTGCGGCCGGCACCCGGCGCGAACTCCAGGCTGTGCCCGGCCAGCAAAGTGGCCGCTAGCACCCGGGCATCGGCATGGATCGGCAGGGCCTCTAGGTCCTCGGCATGCCCGCTGGCCAGCACCACGAACTGGCCGGCCCGCTCGCCCTTGGGGAAGCTGCGGGTGCCCCAGGACGGCGCGTGGCCATGCTGGTCGGGCATGATCCAGATCTGGAACAGCGTGCTGGTGATGGCTTCGCGGTTGAACTCCGAGTGGCGGATGCCGGTGCCGGCGCTCATTACCTGCACGTCACCGGCGACGGTGCGGCCATGGTTGCCGAGGCTGTCACTGTGGCTGATGGCGCCCTGGCGAACATAGGTGATGATCTCCATGTCGCGGTGCGGATGGGACGGGAAGCCGCTGTCGGCGGCGATTTCGTCATCGTTCCAGACCCGCAGCGCGCCCCAGTGCTGGCGCTTGGGGTCGTGGTACTCGGCGAAGGAGAAGTGATGGCGGGCATTCAGCCAGCCATGTTGGGCATGGCCGAGGGACTGGAAAGGGCGTAATTCGATCATGGTCGGGCTCCGGTGGCGGCGTCGCAAGGCAGCGGCGCGGCGTTATGGAGTTGATAATCTATCGGATTTGTTTGGATAAAAAGCGCAAAAATTGCGTTTTAAATATCTATTTATTGGATGTTTTAAGGTCGTGCTCTGAGCCGTAAGGCCGTGTTTCCAGCCGCCGGGGAGCGGCTGGAAACATATCGCGGTCAGCTCGGCAGGGCTTGCGCCGCCGCCCGTTGCGCCGCCGGGGATTGCTGCAGATAGGCCTCGGCCACGGCGATATTGCCCTCGCTGCGCGGGTGGAAGCTCGGCACGAAGTAGCGCAGCACCGCCCGACCAATGCTGCCCAGAGGCGGCAGCACATCGCGCTTGCCCAGCGCCGTCCAGAGGCTGAGAAAGCCCCGGCTGTAACGGGTGCGCGGGTCCTGGCGCATCATCATCTGTGAGCCGCTGCTGAACAGGAACATCAGCATCGGCGTGGCGATCAGCATATACAGCCAGCGCGCCAGCAGGCTGCCACCCAGATGCACGTGCAGGTCGTGGGCGACGCAGCGGTGTTCGATTTCCTCGGCACCGTGCCAGCGCAGCAGGTCGAGCATTACCGGGTCGGCGTCATCCAGGCCGCGGGTGGTGATGATCCAGTCGCCGAGCACGCAGGTGAAGTGTTCTACGGCGGCAATCAGGCCGACCCGCTGGCGCAGCCACCAGGTTTGCAGCCAGCGGCTCGGGGCGTTTTCCCCCAGCGGGTAGTCGCCCAGGGCTGTTTCGAACAGCCAGTCGAGGCGCTGGGTGTAGGGCTTGGGATCGATGCCATGGCGCAGCAGATAGGGCGTCAGGGCGCTGTCGTGGGCGCGGGCATGCTGCGCCTCCTGGCGGATAAAACCGCGCACCTCCTCGCGCAGTTCGGGGTCGGTGACCTGTTTCACCGCCTGGTTATAGACCCGGCAAAACCAGAACTCGCCGGCCGGCAACAGGATGTGCAGGGTGTTCATGATGTGCGAGGCTTCCGGCTCGTTCGGCACCCAGTGCAGCGGGGTGTCTTTGAAGTCGAAGCGCACCTTGCGTTGCGGCAGGCGTTGTTGCGGGGTTTGTGGTTCTTGCCGGTCTTGCGGCTGTTGGGCTTTTTTGCTCATGGGGATGCTCCTCGTTAGGCGGCCAGGTTCAGGTGGCTAAGTTCAGGCGGGCCAGCAGGCGCGATAGCCAGGGCGCAAAGCGCCATTGGGCGACGCTCAGGTGGGCTTCGCTGCCCACGGCGATCACCGCACGGTTACGTTCGATGGCGCGGATCAGCTGCTTGGCGACGGTCTCGGGGCTGAGGTTGCGACGCTGATACAGGCGCTGGGCGCGGGCTTTTTGTTTGGCTTCGGCGGCCGCGCTTAAGCCATGGAAGCGGGTGGCCTGGATGATCCCGGTATTCACCAAACCTGGGCACACGGCGGTGACGCCAATCCCCTGGCTTGCCAGTTCGGCCCGCAGGCATTCGCTGAGCATCAGCACTGCGGCCTTGCTGGTGGCGTAGGCGGCGTAGTTGCGCGACGGCACGAAGGCCGCCGCCGAGGCGATATTGACGATATGCCCGCCCTTGCCAGCATTGACCATCTGCCGGGCGAACAGCCGGCAGCCGTCGATCACGCTCCACAGATTGACCCGCAGCAGGCGCTCCCAGTCGGCGGCGCTGGTGTCGAGCATGGCGCCGGCCATGCCGATGCCGGCGTTATTGACCAAAATGTCGAGGCTGCCGAAACGTTGCTGCACCCAGTCGGCGCAGGCTTGCATGGCCGCGCTGTCGCCCACGTCCAGTTGATAGGCATGGGCCTCGGCACCCAGGGCGCGGGCCAGCTCGGCGCTGCGTTCGGCGGCGGCTAGGTTGATGTCGGCGGCCTGCACACAGGCGCCCCGTTCGGCAAAATTCAGCAGGGTGGCGCGGCCGATCCCGCCGCCGGCGCCGGTCACCAGCACGGTCTTGCCGGCATCGGGGCCTGCGTTGGCCAAGACCCGCGCCCGTTGCAGCGCCGCACTCGGTTCACCGCCTTGCAGGTGGGTGATAAATTCGCGCAGCCAGCCGGCCAGTTGGGTCGGTTCGGCCAGCAGTTGCCAGTGCCCGGCGCGCACCTCACGGCGCCACAGTTGGGGCGCCCAGCGAATCAGTTGCTCGAACAGTTGCGGGCGCACGTAGCGGTCCAGGGTCGGCACTATCAGCTGCACCGGCACCGTGGTGGCGCGCTGGCGCGGGTGCAGCAGGCTGCGGATAAAGTTGGCGCGGTACAGCTTGACCCCGTGCCGGCCGTCGGCGCCCAGACTGGCGCTGACCTGAGGATCGCGTACTCCCTCGACCCGCCGCAGGTATTTGGGCCAGGCCTTGGTCAGCC
>JAURXE010000270.1 GCA_030654635.1 Pseudomonas sp. | reverse complement strand
TGGTATCCGGGCATTTTTTGCCACTGACCGCTCATCCGCGCGACGACTGGAACCAGCTGTGGCTACTGACCGCGATTGAACATGAAGGCAAACAGCCGCAGATATTGGAAGAGTCGGTCAGCAGCCATAGCGACGCTCTCGACGGCTTCACTCAAGGTTATCGCAACCGTTTTATAGCCACGCCCTGGGCGGTAATTTATCGCCCACCACTTAAGCACTCCAAGCCGAAAGTACTGGGCAGTCAAACCGCTAAGGTCACCGGCCCCGCGGGTGAGGAAATTCACTGCGATCAATACGGCCGCATCAAGGTGCAGTTCCATTGGGATCGCCACGGCCAAGCTGACGATCACAGCAGTTGCTGGCTGCGGGTGGCTAACAGCTGGGCCGGCGACCTCTACGGCGGCATCGCCATCCCCCGGGTTGGCATGGAAGTGCTGGTGACCTTTCTCGAAGGTGACCCCGACCAACCGCTGGTAACCGGCTGCCTGTACCACAAGGAACACGTGGTCCCCTACGACCTGCCGGCAAATAAAACCCGCACAGTATTTAAAACCCTCAGTTCACCCGGTGGTGGCGGTTACAACGAAATACGCATCGAAGACCGCAAAGGCGCCGAGCAAATATTCCTGCACGCCCAGCGCGACTGGGATGAAAACATCGAACACGACCAGAAGATCCGCGTCGGCCATCAGCGCCACGACACAGTCGAAGCCAACAGCTACACCGAACTAAAAGCCGAAGAACACCTGACCGTCAGCGCCGAGCGCAAGGTCGAAGTCAAACCCAATGACCACCTCACCGTCGGCCAAAACCAACACCTCAAACTCGGCACCGCCCAACTGACCCAAGCCGGCCAGGAGATCCACCTCAAGGCCGGGCAGAAAATGGTCATCGAAGCCGGCACCGAACTCACCCTCAAAGCCGGCGGCAGCTTCATCAAACTCGACCCCAGCGGCATCACTGTCAGCGGCCCGCTGGCCAAGATCAACGCCGGTGGTTCACCGGGATCAGGCAGCGGCATCAAGATCAAACCGCCGGTGCTGCCGGGTGCGGCTGATAGGGATAAGGCCGGGAGCTTGCTTGATCCGGCGTTGCTCA
>JAURXE010000267.1 GCA_030654635.1 Pseudomonas sp. | reverse complement strand
AGCCACGACCGGGCATTCCTCGACAACGTGGTGACCAGCACCCTGGTGTTTGAAGGTGAAGGTCTGGTTCGCGAGTACGTAGGTGGTTATCAGGATTGGCTGCGTCAAGGCGGCTCACCGCGTCTGCTGGGCGTTGGCGAGAGCAAGTCGGGCAAAGCCGCGCTGGCCACCGCCGTGGTTGCACCCGTAGTGGCTGAGGTGCCGCCCGCAGCCACCAAGAAGAAGCTAAGTTATAAGTTGCAGCGCGAGTTAGAGGCTATTCCGGCGCAGATTGATGCACTGGAGCAGAAGATGGCGGCGGTGCAGGCTGAAATTGCCGCCGCGACCTTCTATCAGCGTCCGGCGGCTGAGACCAGTGCGGTGTTGGCGAGCCTGGAAAGCTTGCAGCAGGAGATGGATGGCCTGTTGGAACGCTGGGCCGAACTGGACGCCTAAATTGTCTGCCGGAGAGCGCAATGGCTATTGAGTACCGCGTCACCCTGGATGATGCCCACGAGTTCAGTTACCGGATTGAACTGGACCGCGAATACGACCTAGACGCCGCAAACGCAGCGCCGAAGTGGACGCGGCTGGAGCATCAGCAGTGCAGTAACTGCCCGTTAAGCAAAAACGATTTCAGCCATTGCCCGGCGGCGGTTGATTTGCATCAGGTGATTGGCGACTTTCATGGTCTGCCAGCGTTCCAAAAGGCGCTGGTCTGGGTGCGCACGCCTGAGCGTGAGTACACCAAGCTGGTCGGGTTGGAGGAGGGTTTGCGCTCGCTGTTGGGGGTGATTATGGCCACCAGCGTCTGTCCGATACTGGGTCGGTTAAAGCCCATGGCGCAGAATCACCTGCCGTTTGCCAGCAATCAGGAATTTGCTCTGCGCTCGGTGTCGCTGTACCTGACTCAGCAATACTTTAACTTTCGCGAAGGCCGCCCGGCGGACTGGGAATTGAAGGGTTTGGTCAGCCAGTTTCAACAGCTGCAACTGGTCAATCAGGCGTTTTGGCAGCGTATTCATGACACCTGTGAAGGTGACTCGAATCTCAAGGCATTTCTGACGTTCTTCTCGATGTCATCGAGCATGACTTACTCGCTGCAAACCCAGCTGCAGAAAATCCGGCCGCTGGTCATGAGTGCCGAGGATGCCTTGGGCTAATCGGTCATTAATGGTCTGCAGTTGGCTAATGACGGCTCTACAGATGTGCTTTAAGCATCCTTAGAGCCGTTTTTTTATGCGGGCTGTTTAAGGCGCACTGCCAGTACGTCGCAAGGTGCGCCATGCAATACATCATTTGCGGTTGAGCCGAGCAGTAAAGCCAAGCCGTGTCGACCATGGCTGCCGACCACAATCAGGTCGCAGCCTTGCTCTTTGGCCAGGCGGTGGATTTCCTGGCGTGGCTGGCCATAAATCAAGTGACAATGTTCGGGGCTAAGTTCGGGGTAGGCTTTTGCGAAGGTATCAACCCGTTCGCGGGCTTGCTCAAACTGCTGCTGTTGCAACATGGATAAGTCCATGGGCACGTCGCCGGCAAATGCCATCGCCATGGGCTCGACCACATTGATCAGCGATAGCTTGGCGTTGCTGCTGTTCGCCAGTGCTTGTGCCCGCAAAATAACTGGGTGACATTCGGCGGTTAGGTCTATGGCAACCAAGATATGGGTGTAGGACATGACTAACTCCTGCTGCGTGGGGACATGCTTACCAGTATGGCGCTTTTGTCGGTCTTTAGCTTTTGAGAGTAATTATGAGTTTATGGATAGTCGCACTACTGGTGGCCGTCGCGCTGAGCCCCTTGGCTTGGCTGCGGCCTTCGGCGCGTCAAAGCCGGCAAATGTCCCAGCGTTTGGCTGCGCGTGGCATGGGGTTGGGAATGCAGCTGGCGAGTGAAACCTGGCCGCACTGGCTGCCCAAAGAACCGCCGAGCCGTTGTCCGCAATATCATCGGGGCCGTCGCCGTGATAATGACGACCAGTGGTGCTATTGGCAGGTGGGTGCTGGGCAGTGGCTAAATCAATGGCAAGAGCCTTGCGTTGATGAGCGCGTGCTTGAGCAATTGGCGCGCTTACCCAGCGATGTGTACAAGGTCGAGGCGGGCAAGCAGATGATTTCTGTGTTTTGGGGCGAGGGGGCTGAGCTGCAAGCGCTGGAAAATATTGTCGCAGCGCTGGATGTACTGGCTTAACAGCGCTGCCCGGCGCAATGCCGGGCGGACTGTGTTGCTGAGTCGAGCTTAAACCTGTGGCTGGCTTAGAGTTGTTTCGCCGCGTACTGGGCGGAAACGGCTTCCAGGCCATCGGTGATGCTGTTGGAGTATTTGTTGATCAGAAACGGCACGCTTTTTTCGTTGTAGTTCTTCAGCGATTTTTCGATATAACGCCATTTAACGATAATGGCCGCGACTGCTTGGCGAGTTTCCGCGGTGTTTTGCGGTGCTTGCTCGAGTTTGCTCAGGTTGCTGCCAAATTCATTGGCCAGTTGATCGATACTTTTTCCGTTTTCGCCGCCAAAGCCGATAAAGGAGCCGCCGACTGATGCGCTGCGGGCCGCATAGCTTACTGAAATGGTTTCCATCAGCATGCTTTCATCGCGGCTAAGCTGCGTCAACGCGGGTACGTTGCTGCCACTTTCTTGCTGAATCTTGCTGTAGAGCTCAGTGCTTAAGGCCATCAGTTGTTGGCTGCGAGTGGCCAGGTCGGCGACTGGCTGCAGATCGGTATAACCCTGGGTTTTGAGGGTCTCGGTGAGCAGGTTTAGTTCGCCTTCATAGGCGCTCCATTGCTGCTCAAGTTGCGCCAGCAAGGCTTTGGAGCCCTCGCCGGGCATGGTTTTGATTTTTTCCAGCAGCGCGTGGCCGGCTTGCAGGGACTCTTTGATAAGGCGTGCGTAACGTAGATCACCCTCCATGGCGTTAAGCATATAAAAGTCGCCGAGGCTTTTTTGCGCAGCAAGGCGCAGCTGATGGAGCTTCAATAGCTCTTCGGACTCATTGCTGATGTTGGCGCTGTAAGCTAATGAGGAGAAGCTAAAGGCGAGCAAGGCGCTCAGCGAAACGGCAAGCAGACTACGGCTCGACATGGTGCAACTCCGAAGGGTTCTAGTTTGTTGTTGTTTTGTCACAAGCAGGCCCACGCGCTTGTGCTGCTGCGACTCTACCTGCCGCCGCTTGATTTGGCTAGACGTGCGCAAGTTCGCAGAATTTGACTGGGTAGTCACGGAGTAGGCGGCTATTTAGCGCGCTAATTATGTATTCCTGTGAGCGCCCAGGGTCACAATTTGTGTGCGTAAGCAGGTGAGGTAATAGATCGAAGAATGTTGCTGTGTAATTGACAACGGCAAGCTTTTCTATGATGGTGTGCGCACCCAAATCAAACGGGCGTATGAATTTTGTGTTTGCCTTGGGCCGCACAGGATTACACACGAATATCGCGTCGGTGGGTGAGCTGGGCAAATTGGACTATCCTCGACGGCTCTGCCGTGGGTTAGTCTGGCTTCGGCGTCCGATGTGTACTGTTTAGCTTCCATACCGTGGAGATCAGTTGATGATTTACGAAGGTAAAGCCATCACGGTTAAGGCTCTTGAGAGTGGCATCGTCGAATTGAATTTCGACCTCAAGGGTGAGTCCGTCAACAAGTTCAACCGTCTAACCCTGACCGATCTGCGTCAGGCGGTAGACGCCATCAAGGCCGATGGATCGATCAAAGGCGTAGTCGTTAGCAGTGGCAAAGACGTATTTATCGTCGGCGCCGACATTGCTGAGTTCGTCGATACCTTTAAGCTTCCTGAGGAAGAACTGGTTGCCGGCAGCTTGGAAACCAACAAGATCTTCAGCGACTTTGAAGACTTGGGCGTTCCGACCGTTGTGGCCATCAATGGCATCGCCCTCGGCGGTGGTTTTGAAATGTGCTTGGCGGCTGACTACCGTGTCATGTCCGAAAAGGCCGTGATAGGTCTGCCAGAAGTTAAACTGGGCATCTACCCAGGCTTTGGCGGCACTGTGCGTCTGCCACGGGTTATCGGTACCGATAACGCCATCGAGTGGATTGCCTCCGGTAAAGAAAACAAAGCTGATGCTGCCCTGAAAGTCGGCGCAGTGGATGCAGTTGTGGCTCCGGCCAAACTGCTGGAAGCTGCTCTGGACCTGGTTAAGCGCGCTATTTCTGGCGAGCTGGACTTCAAGGCCAAGCGTCAGCCAAAGCTGGAAAAAATCAAGCTCAACGCTATTGAGCAAATGATGGCGTTCGAAACCGCTAAAGGTTTCGTGGCCGGTCAAGCGGGTCCGAACTATCCGGCGCCGGTTGAAGCGATCAAAACCATTCAAAAAGCGGCCAATCTTGGTCGTGACAAAGCGCTGGAAGTGGAAGCTGCCGGCTTTGTTAAACTGGCCAAGACTTCGGTTGCGGCGAGCTTGATTGGTCTGTTCCTGAACGATCAGGAATTGAAGAAAAAAGCCAAAGACTACGATGCTATCGCCAAAGACGTGAAACTGGCCGCCGTGCTCGGCGCTGGCATCATGGGTGGTGGTATTGCCTATCAGTCGGCGTCTAAAGGCACGCCGATCATGATGAAGGATATCCGCGAAGAGGGTATCCAGCTGGGCTTGAACGAGGCTAGCAAGCTGCTCAGTGGTCGTGTTGCCAAGGGTCGTTTGACCGCTGACAAGATGGCCCAGGCGCTGAACGCGATTCGTCCAACCATGTCTTATGGTGACTTTGGTAACGTCGATATCGTGGTTGAAGCGGTTGTCGAAAACCCGAAAGTTAAGCAGATAGTGCTGGCTGAAGTGGAAGGTTACGTTCGTGAAGACGCGATTCTGACCTCCAACACTTCGACCATTTCCATCAGCTTGCTGGCTCAGGCCCTCAAGCGTCCGGAAAACTTCTGCGGCATGCACTTCTTTAACCCGGTGCACATGATGCCGCTGGTTGAAGTTATTCGTGGTGAGAAGTCCAGCGAAGTGGCCGTTGCTACTACCGTTGCCTACGCCAAGAAAATGGGTAAAACCCCTGTCGTGGTTAACGATTGCCCAGGCTTCCTGGTCAACCGTGTACTGTTTCCGTACTTCGGCGGTTTCGCTAAGTTGGTCAGTGCCGGTGTTGATTTCGTGCGTATCGACAAAGTCATGGAAAAATTCGGCTGGCCTATGGGCCCGGCATACCTGATGGACGTGGTCGGCATCGACACTGGTCACCACGGTCGTGACGTAATGGCTGAAGGCTTCCCTGATCGCATGAAAGATGATCGTCGTTCGGCAGTCGATGCACTGTACGAAGCTGATCGCCTGGGTCAGAAGAACGGCAAAGGTTTCTACGCTTACGAGATGGACAAGCGCGGCAAGCAAGTCAAGGTTGCCGATCCGGTTGCTCTCGAAGTGCTCAAGCCAGTGATTTACGAGCAGCGTGAAGTCACCGATGAAGACATCATCAATTGGATGATGATTCCTCTCTGCCTGGAAACCATTCGTTGCTTGGAAGACGGCATCGTCGATACCGCAGCTGAGGCCGATATGGGCCTGATCTACGGCATTGGCTTCCCGCCGTTCCGTGGTGGTGCGTTGCGTTACGTCGATAGCATCGGTGTAGCCGAATTCGTAGCCCTGGCCGACAAATATGCCGACCTGGGTGCGTTGTACTTCCCGACTGAAAAACTGCGTGAAATGGCTAAAAACGGCCAGAAGTTTTTCGGTTAAGCGCGACGACTTAGAGCGAGAGAATATTTATGAGCCTGAATCCAAGAGACGCGGTCATTGTTGACTTTGGCCGTTCCCCAATGGGGCGTTCCAAGGGCGGCATGCACCGCAATACCCGCGCCGAGAACCTGTCAGCCAACCTGATTACTGGTGTGCTGGCGCGTAACACCAAGCTCGACCCGGCTGAAGTAGAAGACGTGATCTGGGGCTGCGTAAACCAGACCCTGGAGCAGGGCTGGAACATCGCGCGGATGATTTCGCTGATGACGCCAATCCCGCACACTAGCGCGGCGCAAACCGTTAGCCGTCTGTGTGGTTCGTCCATGAGCGCGCTGCACACTGCTGTGCAAGCGATCCAGACCGGCAATGGCGACGTATTCGTTATCGGCGGTGTGGAGCACATGGGCCACGTCAGCATGATGCACGGCGTCGATCCTAACCCGCATATGTCGCTGTACGCGGCTAAAGCCTCGGGCATGATGGGTTTGACCGCTGAAATGCTCGGCAAAATGCACGGCATCAGCCGTGAGCGCCAAGATGCATTCGGTGAGCGTTCGCACCGCCTGGCTCAGAAAGCCACCGTTGAAGGCAAGTTCAAGGATGAAATCATCCCGATGCAAGGCTACGACGAGAATGGCTTCCTGAAGGTTTTCGATTACGACGAAACCATTCGTCCGGAAACTACTCTGGCCAGCCTGGCGGCACTCAAGCCTGCGTTCAATCCAAAAGGCGGCACTGTGACTGCGGGTACTTCCTCGCAAATCACCGACGGCGCCTCTTGCATGATCGTGATGTCGGCTCAGCGCGCTAAGGACCTAGGCATTGAGCCTATGGCCGTAGTTCGTTCGATGGCGGTTGCCGGTGTTGATCCTGCAATCATGGGCTACGGCCCAGTGCCATCGACTCAGAAAGCGCTTAAACGCGCTGGCTTGAGCATCGATGACATCGACTTCTTCGAATTGAACGAAGCCTTTGCTGCACAGGCTCTGCCAGTGCTGAAAGACCTGAAACTCATCGACAAGATGGAGCAAAAGGTTAACCTGCACGGCGGCGCTAT
>JAURXE010000363.1 GCA_030654635.1 Pseudomonas sp. | reverse complement strand
CGGCTTTCGGCCGCTTGCCATGCATGTCCAGCTCGATCCAGTTATTGCCGGTGGTGATGGTCGCGCCGGCTTACTGCAACTTGAGCAATACCGCCTCGAGGATGGTCGGATCGGTGTCTTTCAGCTTGACCCGGCCACCGGTAATGGCGGCGGCTACCAAGTAGGTGCCGGTCTCGATACGGTCGGGCATGACACTATAGGTGGCGCTGTGCAGACGCTCAACCCCATCGATGGTGATGGTGTCGGTACCGGCGCCACTGATTTTGGCGCCCATGGCGATCAGGCAGTTAGCCAGGTCGACTACTTCCGGCTCGCGGGCGGCGTTTTCCAGCACCGAACGACCACGGGCCAGGGTGGCGGCCATCATGATGTTTTCGGTGCCGGTCACGCTGACCACGTCAAAAAAGAAGTGCGCGCCAATCAGGCCGCCTTCTGGTGCCTTGGCCTTGATGTAGCCGCCTTCGACATCGATGATCGCGCCCATCGCTTCGAGGCCACGGATGTGCAAATCGACCGGCCGCGAACCAATTGCGCAACCCCCTGGCAAGGCCACTTCGGCATAACCGAAGCGCGCCACCATCGGCCCGAGCACCAGGATCGAGGCGCGCATGGTTTTCACCAGTTCATAGGGTGCGACCAGGGTCTTGATCGCCCGCGCGTCGATTTCGACGCTGAGTTTCTCGTCGATCACCGGCTCGATACCCATGCGTCCAAACAGCTCGATCATGGTGGTGATGTCGTGCAGGTGCGGCAGGTTGCACACGGTTACCGGGCCATCGGCCAGCAAGGTGGCGGCCAAAATCGGCAAGGCGGCGTTCTTGGCGCCGGAAATGCGGATCTCGCCATCGAGACGATGGCCGCCAGTAATAATTAATTTATCCATAGTAATCTCATCGCCCGCAGGCTTAAGGACGCGCAGCCCAAGCCGCGCGGCTGAAAAATTTCATGGTGACGGCGTGAATGCTGCCGTCGGCGATCCAGGCGTTTAGATGGGCATAAACCTGCTGCTGACGCTTTACCGGGCTCAGGCCGGCCAACTCGTCACTGATCAGATTTAACTGAAAACTACAGCCTTCCCCTTCCACTTCTACCTGGGTACCCGGCAGTTGTGCCTCCAGGAGGTTTTTCACTTCTACGGCCTGCATACACAACCTCTATCGGCGCCCGTCACTTACGGGGCGGCCATCATACAAAAAAGCCCCCGGCCTGCGAACCCCGAAGCAGGGGTCGCTGACTGAAGGGCCATAATCAACAACTCAAAGCTGCAGCGGCAACAACTCAAGCAGGCCGGAAACCTGGGCGATTTCACGCATGTCATCGGGCAAATCACGCAGCACCAGGGATTTATTGGCGGCCTGGGCGTCACGCATAAAAGCCAGCAACAACGACAAGCCGACACTGCTGGATTTCTCTACCTGGGCGCAGCTCAGGCTCAGCGCCGTCGCGGGATTTTGACTGATCAACTCGCGACCGGCCTCACGCAAGGCCGGGCCGGTGCGGTAGTCGAGCACCCCGACCAGCAGCAACTCGCCGGCAGCACCCTGGCGAATACTGGCTTCGCTCATGTACCGCTGCCTTGCTGATTGGCGGTCGACTTGGCCTTGGCGACAATATCTGCCCAGCCATCGATAGCCTTATCGAGGTTATTGCCGTTCTTCTGCATGGTTTCGGCAAACTGGTCGCGGAACAGCTTGCCGATATTAATGCCGTTAATAATCAGATTGCGCAGCTTCCACTGACCTTTGAGGTTAACCATAGTGTAAGACACCGGATAAATAGTGCCCTTATTGTCTTTAAACTCCATGCCGACGCTCGCGCGCTCGGCGTCTTCGATCTTGGCCGGTAATACGCGAATTTCTTGGTTGTCGTATTCCAGCAGCGCATTGCCATAGAACTGCATCAGGCTAAGCTTGAAATTATCCTGAAAGCGCTGCATCTGCTCAGGGGTGGCGCCGCGCGAATACTTGACCGTCATGATGCTGCGCGAAATACCATCCGCGTCCACCACCGGACCCAGAGTGCGATCCAGAGCCGCATAAAAAGTCTTTGGATCAGCCTGATAAGCCGCTTTATTGGCTTTCAAATCGCCCAATAACTGATCAACCGTATGCTGCACCACTTGCTGCGCAGTCGGCGCCGCACTGGCCAGCAACGGCAAGCTGGCCAACAACACCAATAAACCACGACGTAAAAAACCAGCCATGCCGAAGCCCCTCATCACTTACTGTCCTTGTTAACTGTATTGAGCAAAAACTTACCGATCAAATCTTCCAGCACTAGCGCCGATTGAGTGTCGTGAATCACGCCACCCTCTTTGAGCAGGGCTTCGTCGCCCCCCACGCTGATGCCGATGTACTTCTCGCCGAGCAGTCCTGCGGTCAGGATCGAGGCGGTAGAGTCTTCCGGCAAGTTGTCGACGCGTTTTTGCAGATCCATGGTGACCCGACCGGTATAGCTATCGCGATCCAGATCAATGGCGCTGACCTTGCCAATAGTGACGCCCGCCATGGTGACTTTGGCGCGCACTGTGAGCCCGGCCACATTGTCAAAATTGGCATAAAGCTTATAGGTATCGGCGCTGTCCGCAACGGACAGACCGCTCACACGCAGAGCCAGTAACAACAAAGCCAGAAGTCCTGCCAAGAGGAACAGGCCAACACCTATTTCCATGGTGCGGGTTTGCATCAGAAGTCTCCAAACATCAAGGCAGTCAAAATAAAGTCCAGGCCCAACACAGCAAGAGAGGCATAAACCACGGTTTTAGTCGTCGCGCGGCCAATACCTTCAGAGGTCGGCTCGCAGTCATACCCTTGAAACACGGCAATCCAGGTGATTACAAAGGCAAACACGATGCTTTTGATCACGCCATTGAGTACGTCGTCCTGAAAGTTCACGCTGTTTTGCATGTTGCCCCAGAACGAACCTTCGTAAACGCCCAGCCAGTCAACTGCAACCATGGCACCACCCCAGATACCGACCACGCTAAAGATCATCGCCAGCAACGGCATCGAAATAAAGCCCGCCCACAAACGCGGCGCGATGATGTACTTGAGCGGATCAACACCGATCATTTCCAGACTGGACAGCTGCTCGGTGGACTTCATATTGCCAATTTCGGCGGTTAAAGCCGAACCGGCACGACCGGCAAACAGCAAACCAGTGACCACCGGACCCAGCTCACGTAACAGGGTCAAGGCCACCATCTGCCCGACCGCCTGCTCGGAACCGTAAGAGACCAGGATATTGAACCCCTGTAACGCCAGCACCATGCCAATAAACAAACCCGACACGACAATAATCGCCAGCGACAGCACGCCCACCGAATACAGCTGTTTGATCAGCAGCTGAAAGCCGTTGCCTACGCCATTTCGCCCCAACAATACGTGCAACAAAAACAGCGTCGAGCGCCCCAGAGCCTCGAGCACCGCAAGGCCTGAGCGACCAAACAGCGCAAGCCGGTCAAGCATTGAAATCTGGCGCATCAATGCCCTCCCAGAAGATCGTCACGGTAATCACTGGCAGGATAATGAAAGGGCACCGGGCCATCCGGCTCACCTTTCATAAATTGACGGATTCGCGGGTTATCAGAGTTCATCAGTTCGTCCGGAGTGCCGTGACCCAACACCTGCGTATCGCCGACCACATACAGATAATCGGCGATACTGGCGGTTTCCGTCAGGTCGTGGGAGACCACAATACTAGTAATCCCCAAGGCGTCATTGAGCAGGCGAATCAAGCGCACCAACACGCCCATGGCGATCGGGTCTTGACCAACAAAAGGCTCGTCATACATCAAAATCTGCGGATCCAAGGCTATCGCCCGCGCCAATGCCACACGGCGCTTCATGCCGCCCGACAGCTCATCTGGCATCAAGTACAGAGCACCGCGCAAACCAACGGCCTGCAGCTTCATTAATACGATGTCGCGAATCATCTCTTCCGGCAGCTTGGTGTGTACCCGCAACGGAAAGGCCACGTTCTCGAACACATCCAAGTCAGTAAACAGTGCACCGCTCTGAAACAGCACACCCATTTGCTTGCGCATATCAAATAGCTCGGCCCGCGACAACGTCGGCAGGTTTTTTCCGGCGACCAGAATCTCTCCGCTGGCGGGCTTTAGCTGCGCAGCAATCAGGTGCAACAGGGTGGTTTTACCGCAACCGGAAGGCCCCATGATGCCGGTGACCTTACCGCGAGGAATGAAGATATCGACGTTATCGAAGATCTTGCGCGCACCGCGCAGAAAGGTAACCCCTCTCAGCTCGACTGCATTGACACTCTCGGCGCTCATTTAAACTCCTTACGCTCCCTACACAACTTCTGACGCAGCGCCTTGCAACCAAGACACCCGTCCCTGGAGGGCCGAATTAAGCTGCGCACTATACCATCGACCCGCCGGCCTCCCAAGACAGAAACCACCAACATATGCGTGCAATTGCACGAAGCAACAATCATGGGTGAGCCCGCATCTGTTTACCGCTATAATCGCCGGCTTTTAATCGGGCAATAGCATTTAACCTATGAGCCAGTCCAGCGACCTGATCCAGTCTGCGCAGCGCACTATCCGCCTTGAAATCGAGGCAGTAGAAGGCTTGCTGCCGCGCATCAACGCCGATTTTGTGCGCGCCTGCGAACTGATTCTGGCCAGCAAAGGCCGGGTGGTCGTGGTTGGCATGGGGAAATCCGGACATATCGGCAACAAGATCGCGGCCACCCTGGCCAGCACTGGCACCACCGCATTCTTTGTTCACCCTGCCGAAGCCAGCCACGGTGACATGGGCATGATCACCCGTGATGACGTGGTGTTAGCGTTATCCAACTCCGGCTCAACAGCCGAGATCGTCACCCTGTTGCCGCTGATCAAACGCCTCGGCATCTGCCTGATCAGCATGACCGGCAACCCCGACTCGCCGCTGGCCAAGGCCGCCGAAGTCAACCTGGATGCACGCATCAGCCAAGAGGCCTGCCCGCTGAATCTGGCGCCGACCTCCTCCACTACGGCCTCTCTAGTGCTGGGCGACGCACTGGCGATCGCTATGCTGGAAGCCCGCGGCTTCACCGCCGAAGACTTCGCCTTCTCCCATCCGGGCGGCGCCCTCGGCCGGCGCTTGCTGCTTAAGGTTGAGCACGTCATGCACAGCGGCGCCAGCCTGCCGCAGGTTTCACGCGGCACCAGCTTGCGCGATGCGCTGATGGAAATGACCGAAAAAGGCCTGGGCATGACCGTGGTTCTCGAAGCTGACGGCAGTCTGGCTGGAGTGTTCACCGATGGCGATCTGCGCCGTACCCTGGATCGCGGCACCGACATTCGCCAGGCCTGCATCGATGAAGTAATGACCGCCCACGGCAAAACTGCCCGCGCCGAGATGCTCGCCGCCGAAGCGCTAAAAATCATGGAAGACCACAAAATCAACGCCTTGGTGGTCATTGATCAACACAATCGCCCGGTTGGCGCACTGAACATGCACGACCTACTGCGCGCCGGAGTGATGTAATGAACAGCCAGATACAAGAAAAGCGCCTGCAACAACGTGCCAAAGCAATTAAGTTGGCGATCTTTGATGTTGATGGCGTACTGACCGATGGCCGCTTGTATTTTCTGGTCGACGGCAGCGAGTTCAAGACCTTCAACACCCTCGACGGCCAAGGGATTAAAATGCTGATCGCCTCAGGCGTGCGCACCGCTATCATCAGTGGACGCAGCACCCCGATCGTCGAGCGCCGCGCGCAAAATCTCGGCATTCAGCATCTTTATCAGGGCCGCGAAGACAAACTAGTGGTGCTTGACGAGCTGCTCGCAGAGCTCGGCCTGGACTACGCTGAAGTGGCCTACCTAGGTGACGATCTGCCGGATTTACCGGTTATTCGTCGCGCCGGCCTGGGCATGGCGGTGGCCAACGCCAATGAGTTTGTTCGCCAGCACGCCCACGGCACCACCCAGGCCCGCGGCGGCGAAGGGGCAGCGCGCGAGTTTTGCGAGTTAATCCTGCGCGCCCAAGGCAACCTTGACGCCGCCCAAGCGGCCTACCTGTAGTGCTGATCATGCTGAAGAAAATACGCCTAAGCCTGATACTCGCAATGCTGGCCGCCCTCCTTGGCGCAGTCGGTTACTGGAACATTCGCCCGGCAAGCTTTGCCCAGCAAACATCCAGCGACACTGCAAACGACATCGACTTCTATGTCATCAAGGCCAAGAGCACCCAATTCCAGCTGGATGGCAAACTGGCCAACCAGATGACCAGCGACAAACTCGAACACCTTAAAAGCAGCGATATCACCTTGCTGAGCAATCCCGACCTGCTGCTGTACCGCGGCACCGACCTGCCGTGGCACGTGCAAAGCGAGCGCGCCGAAGTCGCGCCAGAGGGCACCCAAATTGAGCTAATCGACGCCGTGCGCGTCGCCCGTACCGACGCCAAAGGCCGACCAACGATACTAACCACCAGCCGCCTGACCGTATTCCCCGACAAAGAATATGCGCAGACCGAGCAAGCCGTTAGAATCGAAGCCGCCAATGGAGTGACCACGGCACAAGGAATGAAAGCGTATTTGAATGACGGCAGGATGCTCCTGCTGTCCAACGTAAGAGGCCAGCATGAGGTTCGTTAAAACCTTCCCGCTACTACTGAGTTTGAGCAGCGCGTTTTTCAGCGCCGGCGCTGCCGCACTGCCGACTGATCGCGAACAACCGATTCGCGTCCAGGCTGACAGCGCTGAACTCGATGACAAACAAGGTGTAGCGGTCTATCGCGGCGGCGTGGTGATTACCCAGGGCACCCTGAAGATCACCGGCGACACAGTAACCATTACCCAAACCCCACAGGGCGATGTCGACGTTTTTACTGCAGTCGGCAAACCAGCTTACTACGAGCAACAACCATCGCTCGACAAGCAAGTGGTCAAGGCCTACGGCATCACTATTCAGTACTACGCCAGCAATGAGCGCATCGTGCTGATCGACCAGGCCAAGGTCATCCAAGAAGGCAACACCTTCGAAGGCGAGAAAATCGTCTATGACACCAAGCGCCAAATCGTCAACGCTGGCCGCGCCAATGGCAGCTCCGTGACCGCACCACGGCCGCGAATCGACATGGTGATCTTGCCGAAGAACAAACCTGCGCAGACCACACCTTAATGGCCACTCTTACCGCCCAACATCTGGCCAAGAGCTACAAAGGCCGCCAGGTCGTACGCGACGTCAGCCTGTCAATCGACAGCGGGCAGATCGTTGGTCTGCTCGGCCCTAACGGCGCAGGCAAAACTACCTGCTTTTACATGATCGTCGGCCTGGTTGCCGCCGATCAGGGTCGAGTGCTGATCGACCAGCAAGACGTGACCTTTTTGCCCATGCACGGCCGCGCACTCGCCGGGATTGGTTACCTGCCGCAAGAAGCCTCGATTTTTCGCAAGCTGTCGGTCGCCGACAACATCATGGCGATTCTCGAAACCCGCAAGGAACTCGACCGCGCCGGCCGTCGTGAGACGCTGGAAAGCTTGCTGCAGGAATTTCACATCACCCATATTCGCGACAACCTTGGCATGAGTCTCTCGGGGGGCGAACGCCGCCGTGTGGAGATTGCCCGCGCCCTGGCTTCAGCGCCGAAATTTATCCTGCTCGATGAGCCCTTTGCCGGCGTCGACCCGATCTCGGTGGGCGACATCAAACAAATCATCTATCAACTCAAAGCCAAAGGCATCGGTGTGCTGATCACCGATCACAACGTGCGCGAGACCTTGGATATTTGTGAAACCGCCTACATAGTCAACGACGGCCAGTTGATCGCCGAAGGTGATGCCGAGACGATTCTTGCCAACCAGCTAGTCAAGGACGTTTACCTGGGGCACGAGTTCCGCCTGTGATTTATAGGTTTTTTGCCGATAGAAGGTTGCGATAGACAGGGAATTCCTTCAAGGTCAGGCATATAATTTGCTTATTGTGGGCGCCCCGGCGCCCTGTAGTAGATGGCGCAATTGCGCCGGCGAATAAGGTGCTAAGCCTGTTATGAAACCATCGCTAGTCCTTAAAATGGGCCAGCAGCTGACGATGACACCGCAGCTGCAACAAGCCATCCGCTTACTGCAACTCTCCACCCTCGATCTGCAACAAGAGATCCAAGAGGCGCTGGAGTCCAACCCAATGCTGGAGCGCCAAGAAGAAGGCGAAGACTTCGACAACGCCGACCCCATGGCCGATAACGTCGAACACGCGCAAGCTGCCAGCGCCCCCGAGCAACCCGTTCATCAAGAAGCCGCACCGACAGTCGACAACCTCGATGAAGGCGACTGGGGCGAACGCATTCCCAATGAGCTGCCGGTAGACACCTCCTGGGAAGACATTTACCAAACCAGCGCCAGCAGCCTGCCGAGCAACAGCGATGACGACGAGTGGGACTTCACCACCCGCACATCGGCCGGCGAAAGCCTGCACACCCACTTGCTCTGGCAGCTCAACGTGGCGCCGATGTCGGACACCGACCGACTGATCGCAGTAACCCTGATCGACTGCATTGGCACAAACGGTTATCTGGAAGAAAGCCTCGAAGAGATAGTCGAGGCCTTTGACCCCGAGCTGGACATCGAGCTCGACGAAGTTGAAGCCGTACTGCATCGTATCCAGCAATTTGAACCAGCCGGCGTTGGTGCCCGCAATCTGCGCGAATGCCTGCTGCTGCAACTGCGTCAATTGCCGGCGCAAACACCTTGGCTAGCCGAGGCCAAGCGCCTGACCAGCGACTACCTCGAATTGCTCGGCGGGCGCGATTACAACCAGCTGATGCGCCGTCTGAAACTCAAAGAAGACGACCTGCGCCAGGTCATCGAGCTGATCCAGAGCCTCAATCCACGGCCCTGCTCGCAAATCTCGGCCAACGAGCCCGAGTACGTGGTGCCCGACGTCATCGTGCGCAAACACAATGAGCGCTGGCTGGTTGAGCTCAATCAGGAAACCGTGCCGCGCCTACGGGTCAATCCGCAATATGCCGGCTTTGTCCGGCGCGCTGACGCCAGCGCCGACAACACTTTTATGCGCAACCAGCTGCAAGAAGCGCGCTGGTTTATCAAGAGCCTGCAAAGCCGCAACGAAACCCTGATGAAGGTTGCCACGCAAATTGTCGAGCACCAGCGTGGTTTTCTGGAGTACGGCGACGAGGCGATGAAACCCTTGGTGCTGCACGATATTGCCGAAGCAGTTGGCATGCATGAGTCGACCATCTCACGGGTCACCACGCAAAAATTCATGCACACCCCGCGCGGCATTTACGAGTTGAAATACTTCTTTTCCAGCCACGTGAGCACTTCCGAGGGCGGCGAATGCTCGTCCACCGCAATCCGTGCCATTATTAAAAAATTGGTCGCTGCCGAAAGCCCAAAAAAGCCATTGAGCGACAGCAAGATCGCTGGTCTACTGGAAGCACAAGGCATCCAAGTAGCCCGTCGCACGGTCGCCAAGTATCGTGAATCACTGGGCATAGCGCCCTCGAGCGAACGCAAACGACTGGTTTGATCCACCCGCAACCAGATCGCAAAAATTCCGGTGACAGACCTGCTAGGCTGTCACTTACACACGGCAACAAGGAGAATGTGGTATGCAAGTCAACATCAGTGGACACCAGCTGGATGTGACCGACGCCCTGCGTGATTACATCGACGAAAAATTTGCTCGATTGTCACGCCACTTTGACCGGATCACCAATGTTCAGGTGACCATGGCCGTCGAAAAACTTAAACAGAAAATCGAAGCCACCTTGCACGTAGCCGGCGCCGAAGTAGTTGCCAATGCCGAGCACGAAGACATGTATGCAGCGATTGATTTACTCGCTGACAAACTCGACCGCCAACTGATCAAACACAAGGAAAAACAGCTTGAACGTCTGCAGGGCGCGACTGCCCGCTGACACCAATCCCTCCTATGATCCGATTAGAAAATATCCTGACCCCAGCACGTTCTTTGGTGAACGTGCCGGGCGGCAGCAAAAAACGCGTCCTCGAACAGATCGCCCATTTAGTTGCCGCACAATTGCCGCAGCTTGATGAACAGGACATCTTTGAGAGCCTGATTGCCCGCGAAAAACTTGGTTCAACCGGCTTCGGCAACGGTATCGCTATACCGCACTGCCGCCTTCCCGGCTGCGACTCACCACTTAGCGCGGTATTGCACCTGAGCAGCGCAGTGGACTTCGACGCCATTGATGGCGAGCCAGTGGATCTGCTGTTCGTCTTGCTGGTACCAGAAGCGGCCACCGACGAACACTTGGAGCTGCTTCGGCAAATTGCCAGCATGCTCGACCGTAGCGAGGTTCGCGAACGTCTACGCCAGGCACAAAGCAGCGATGCTTTGTGCCAAGTGGTGGTGGACGTGCAGAGCGGTCATTAAGCATGCACTTGATCATCGTTAGCGGTCGCTCCGGCTCCGGCAAAAG
>JAURXE010000263.1 GCA_030654635.1 Pseudomonas sp. | reverse complement strand
TACCGGCGCGTTTCGCTTGCTCAAGGCCCATACGCCCGGCCCTTACACCTTTATCCTAGATGCCACCCGGGAAGTGCCGCGCATGGTTCTGCACCCTAAGCGCCGCACCATAGGCTTGCGGGTGCCGGGGCATCCAATCGCCATGGCGCTGCTGGCCGAGCTGGGCGAGCCGCTGATGAGCGTCAGCCTGATTATGCCTGGAGCCACTGAACCGCTGAGTGACCCTTACGAGATGCGCCAGCTGCTTGAACATCATGTCGATCTGATTATCGATGGCGGGCTGGGCGGGCTGGAGGCCTCGACCGTGATTAATCTGGTCGACTCCGAGCCGCAGGTGATACGGGTCGGTTGTGGCGATCCGTCGGCCTTTACTGCGCAGTAACTGCGGTTGCCGCGACCAAACCCAGTCCATGCCCGCCCCCGAGATTAGCCATGCACACTGAACCATCGCCCGTGCCGGCAGAGAGCTCGCCGCCCGTGCAGCAAGAGCTGCAGTTCGCCATGGTCTATGGCCAGGCGCTGACCGAGTTGCCGGTGGATCTGTACATTCCGCCGGATGCGCTGGAAGTCTTTCTCGAGGCCTTCGAAGGCCCGCTCGATCTGTTGCTGTACCTGATCCGCAAACAGAATATCGATGTGCTGGACATCCCCGTGGCGGAAATCACCCGTCAATACATGGGCTATGTCGAGCTGATGCAGTCGGTGCGGCTGGAGCTGGCGGCCGAATACCTGGTGATGGCGGCGATGCTCGCCGAGATCAAGTCGCGCATGCTGCTGCCACGCTCGGCGGCCTTTGAGGAAGAGGAAGACGATCCGCGTGCCGAGCTGATCCGCCGCCTGCAAGAGTACGAACGCTATAAAGCCGCCGCCGAAGGGCTGGATCAGTTGCCACGGGTTGGCCGCGATATCACCGTGCCGGCTCTCGAAGCGCCACAGGCGCGAGCGCGCAAGTTGTTGCCGGACGTCAGCCTGGAAGAGTTATTGCTGTCGATGGCCGAAGTGCTGCGCCGCGCCGACATGTTTGAAAGTCACCAGATCAGCCGCGAAACGCTGTCCACCCGCGAGCGCATGAGCGCCGTGCTGGAAGCCTTGAAAGGCGGCGCTTTCGTGCCTTTCGTCGCGCTGTTTCTGGCCGAGGAAGGTCGTCTTGGCGTGGTGGTGACCTTTATGGCTATCCTCGAGCTGATCAAGGAGTCGTTGGTGGAGTTGGTGCAAAACGAGGATTTTGGACCTATTCATGTGCGGGCACGGGCTGAATAGAAAATGGGAAGTGGGAAGTTGAAGCGATGAACCTGACCGAACCCCGCGAGCTGGCCTCGCTACTCGAGGCGTTTTTATTGGCTAGCGGCAAGCCGCAGTCGTTGGAGCGCTTTTATGAGCTGTTTGAGGAGACCGAGCGGCCAGAGCCTGCGGTGTTCAAAAAGGCCCTGACGCTGCTGGCCAAGTCCTGCGAGGGTCGCTCCTTTGAACTAAAGGAGGTGGCGACCGGCTACCGCCTGCAAGTGCGTGAGCGTTTTGCGCCGTGGGTTGGCCGGCTCTGGGAGGAGCGCCCGCAACGTTATTCGCGGGCCATGCTGGAGACCCTGGCGCTGATTGCCTATCGCCAGCCGATTACCCGTGGCGAGATCGAGGATATTCGCGGCGTGGCGGTCAACAGCCATATCGTCAAAACCCTGCTGGAGCGTGAGTGGATTCGCGTCGTCGGTTATCGCGATGTGCCGGGCAAACCGGCGATGCTGGCCACCACCAAGCTGTTTCTCGATCACTTCAACCTCAAGGGGCTTGATGAGTTGCCGACCATGGCCGCCTTGCGCGAGCTTGAGCCTGAACCCTTGTTTGCGCCGGACGATGATCTGCCCGCGCCCGCGGGCTTGCAGGCCCGCGTCGATGCCGAGGCTGGCCAGGAGGCGGCCGGCGAGTTGCGCGACGAAACCAGTTTTCGCAGCCTGTTGGTTGAGCTGGACGATATGGAACTGGGCTTGAAAAGCGATTTTGACGATTTGCTTGATGCGCAGCTTGAGCCTGCCGCAGAGGGC
>JAURXE010000361.1 GCA_030654635.1 Pseudomonas sp. | reverse complement strand
TGCGCGGCGAGCTGAATATCGGCCTGACCGATAATCTGGTCACCCTGCCGCATATGCGCATCACCCATGCCTTGGCGCAGCTGAAAGAGCGCGGCCCGGACGTGCGCATCCAGATCCGCATGACGCCGCCCAGCGAAGTCGAGCAGGGCGTGCTGGATGGCAGCCTGCATGTTGGCGTGGTGCCGCAAACCAGCGCCCTGGCCGGCTTGGAATACCAGCCGTTGTACAGCGAGCGCTCGCAACTGTATTGCGCGGTCGGCCACCCGCTGTTCTACGTTGACGACCGTGAACTGGAGGATGCCCGCCTGCACTCGCAAGACGCCATAGCCCCGACTTTTCGCCTGCCCCCCGAGGCGCAAGCCTGTTACCAAGCCCTCAACTGCACCGCCAGTGCCTCGGACCGGGAAGGCATGGCCTTCTTGATTCTGACCGGCCGTTATATCGGCTACCTGCCCGACCATTACGCCCAGCAATGGCTGCAACAGGGCCGGCTGCGGGTGCTCAAACCCAGCGAGTGCTTTTATGAGGTCAGCCTGGCGGCCGTCACCCGTAAAGGTCGGCGCCCGCACCTGGTGCTGGAAAGTTTTCTCGAAGCCTTAGCCAGTAGTAGCAACTAAAGCCGCCAGCATTACAGACCGTGTAAAAAGTACTGCGCTCGGCTCTGCGGCTTGGTGTGTGCGCCAACATGGCGCACAGCGGCTAAAAACCTGACTATTTTTACTTTTAAACCGCCAACGGTCAGGTTTTTAGCGGGCGTGGCTTGCCCAGCCTAGACGGCTGCGGTATCAATGCGCACGCCTGAAAACCCGCACGGAAAGACTGATGAGCATCGACAGCAATAACCTCGCCACCGCAGAAAAAACCACCGGCCGTATCCGTCTGAAAAACCAGGAAGCGATACTCGCCGCCGCCGCCGAGGAGTTCGCCTGCCACGGTTACAAAGGCACCAGCATGAACAGCATCGCCCTGCGGGTCGGCCTGCCCAAAGCCAACTTGCATTACTACTTCAGCAGCAAGCAGGGCCTCTATGTCGAGGTGATGCGCAATATTCTGGAACTCTGGGACAGCGCCTTCAGCAACCTGCGCGCCGAAGATGATCCGGCCACCGCCCTGGCGGCCTATATCGGCGCCAAGATGGAGTTCTCCCGCCGCCAGCCACAGGCCTCGAAGATCTTCGCCATGGAAGTGATCAGCGGCGGCGAATGCATGGCCGAGCACTTCAACCAGAATTACCAGGAGTGGTTTCGCGGCCGGGCGGCGGTGTTTCAGGCCTGGATCGACCAAGGCAAGATGGACCCGATCGACCCGGTGCACCTGATCTTTTTGCTATGGGGCAGCACCCAGCATTACGCCGACTTCTCCAGCTCGATCTGCCGGGTCAGCGGGCGTTCGCGCCAGACCAAAGAAGACTTCGCCAAGGCCACCGCCAACCTGACGCAAATCATCCTCAAGGGTTGCGGCCTGACGCCTCCGGCCAAGGCCTAACTACCCCAGGCTGGCGATACAGCATCGCCAGCCCGCTGACTCCGACAAGAGCTACAGCCCCTAAAAGCACCCACAACTTCTGTGCACAGCGCTGTGGATAAACCCTGGACAGCCATCGCCAGCCCCGCGCCACCGTGGCCTGTAGCCTATTGTACGTTTTTTGCCCAAGGCTCTCCGAAAAGCCATATCCTGCAGATAACAAGCTGTTTTTAATGGTTTTTTTAGTTTATTCAGGGTGTTTCAAGGGCTCCACGGGCCAGTCCACCGCGGTCCTTTAGTTGTCCACGGCGACGGTGGACAAGACTGTGGATAAGCCCTGCACTACTCGTCCAAAGCCAGCCTGGCCTTGGCCTAGATCAAACTGGTCATTTATTCACCAATAACTGCAGCTGCCAGATTGTTGACCAGGGAGTTAAACTCTGCGGTTTCCGCCCACCAATGAGAGGCCGCCATGTACGACTGGCTCAATGCCCTGCCCAAAGCCGAACTGCACCTGCACCTGGAAGGCTCGCTCGAACCGGAGCTGTTGTTTGCCCTGGCCGCACGCAACCAGATCGCCCTGCCCTGGGCAGATGTGGAAACCCTGCGCAAGGCCTACGCCTTCAACAATTTACAGGAGTTTCTCGACCTCTATTATCAGGGCGCCGATGTGCTGCGCACCGAGCAGGACTTCTACGACCTGACCTGGGCCTACCTGCAAAAGTGCAAAGCACAGAACGTCATCCACGTGGAGCCCTTCTTCGATCCGCAAACCCACACCGACCGGGGCATTCCCTTCGAAGTGGTACTGACCGGCATCCAGCAGGCGCTCAAAGATGGCCAGCAACAATTGGGCATCAGCAGCGGGTTGATCCTGAGTTTTCTGCGTCACCTCAGTGAAGAAGAAGCCTTCAAGACCCTCGAACAAGCCCTGCCGTTTCGCGACGCCTTTATTGCCGTTGGCCTGGACAGCTCGGAATTGGGCCATCCACCAAGCAAGTTTGAGCGAGTGTTCGCCAAGGCCCGCAGCGAAGGCTTGCTGGCCGTCGCCCATGCCGGTGAAGAAGGCCCGCCCGAGTACATCTGGCAGGCGCTGGATCTGCTCAAGGTCAGCCGCATCGACCATGGCGTGCGCGCCGCCGAAGACCCACGGTTGATTCAACGACTGATTGACGAGCAAATCCCGCTGACCGTCTGCCCGCTGTCCAACACCAAGCTCAAGGTGTTCGAGCACATGGGTCAGCACAACATCCTCAAATTGCTGGAAATGGGCGTCAAGGTCACGGTCAATTCCGACGATCCGGCCTACTTTGGCGGCTACGTCACCGAGAACTTTATGGCGCTGCATGACGGCCTAGGCATGAGCCGCGAGCAAGCGCAAAAGCTCGCGCAAAACAGCCTGGATGCACGGCTATGCTAAGCATTAAGGCGCAGCAGCCGACGGCCTAAACGTGTTGCAGCTGCGCGTAGGCCTTTATAGGCGTCAGCTGTGACTAACATGAAGGTGGGAAATGCAGCCAGTCGAGGGGAGCGGAAACTGACTGGCGATCTGGATTGAGCAAATGACTAAACAGGCAGCCAGCCTCGACGCCCAATGGCACGACTAAAGGCACGAGTTCGCTCCAGATTTGCATTCTTACCGTTAGCAACGGGCGCAACACCTAACGGCGGTAACGCTTAAAACCAGATCCAGCCACACCGACATGGAGTTAACCGTGACCCTGCAACCCTTGCATACCCTGCTCGTCGCCGTGCTGGTGCTGCTGCTCGGCTACGGCCTGAACCGTCTGATACCGGTGCTTGCGCGCTACAACATCCCTGCACCGATTACCGGCGGTTTATTGTTTGCTGTGGTCATGCTGATTGTCAGCAGTAGCACCGGCTTTAACCTCGAATTTGATGTGACCCTGAAGCCGGTGCTGATGCTGTCATTCTTTGCCGCCGTGGGCCTATCGGCCAACCTCAGCCTGTTACGCCAAGGCGGTAAACGCCTGCTGCTATTTGTGCTGGTGCTGACTCCGTTTTTAGTCCTGCAAAACAGCTTGGGCGTACTGATGGCATGGGGACTAGATCTGCATCCACTGATGGGTTTGGTCGGCGGCTCCATCACCTTAATAGGTGGTCATGGCACAGGTGCCGCCTATGCCGAGCGCTTTGCCGAGGTGAATAACCTGCAGTCGATTATGGAACTATCGATGACTGGCGCCACCCTCGGCCTAGTTCTCGGCGGGATCGCCGGCGGACCTTTGGCGCAGTGGTTGATTCGCCGAAATAAACTCGCCGACGCCAGCGGGCATGCCGCCGAGGTGGTACACGGCAGCGATGCGGATGCCACGCAAATCGCCCCGAGCAATTTCATTCCGGTGCTGGCCGCCACCTTGGTTGCGGTCGTCGCGGGCCAAGCACTGTCGGATTGGATTGGCAATTCGGTGGTGACCCTGCCGAGTTTTCTCTGCTGCATGCTGTTTGGCGTGGTGATCCGCAACGTCGGCAACCTGCTCGGCTGGCGTTTAAATGACGATGCGATTGAACTGACCTCATCGGTCAACCTTTCGCTGTTCTTAGCCATCACCATGATGGCGCTGAATCTGGCCAGCGTGATTAGTTTGGCTGGCCCTCTATTGCTAATCCTTGCCGCACAACTGCTGCTGGTGTTGTGCTACGGCGCTTTCGTGGTGTATCGCAGCGTTGGCCGCGACTACGAGGGCGCGGTGATGTCGGCGGCTTTTTGTGGCTTTGCCATGGGCGCCACAGCCACCGCCATCGCCAATATGCAGGCCGTGACCCAACGCTACGGCCCGGCGCCGCAAGCCTTTATGGTGGTGCCACTGGTGGGCGCATTCTTGATCGACATTCTTAACGCGGTGGTGATCACCGGTTTCCTCTCACTCGCCTGGGTAGGAGCTTAAGCATGCGCCCTTTACTGGTACTGCTTAGCTGCCTGCTGCTGATGGCCTGCTCACGCGGCCCCGATCACGCTAGCCTGCAAGCCGACCTCAGCACGCAGTTGCAACGGGTGTTCGGTGAGCAACTGCAACTGACCGAACTGCACCGCCGTGGCTCAGCCACCGACACCCAAGCGCCGAGCGGCACCGAACGTTTGGTGGTGTATTACGACGCAGAGTTAAAACTGGCGAAAAAATATGATTTTAGCGCTTGGGACTCCCCCGGTGCGGCCAGCTTGCTCAGCACCCTAGGTTCGGGTCCGCGCGGGATCGAAGGCATTATCAGTGGCGGCAATCAGGCCAATGATGCACTGCAGGTGCATGGCAGCTTGATCTACCAACGCCAAGGCGATGGCTGGCAAGCGGTGGTTGCGCAAGGTTTCAAGCAACCGCAACAAACCAAGACGGCCGCCAACGACAACTCCCCACTGGTGGCGGCCATCAGCACCGCCCTGAACCTCGCCCCAGGCGGTTCCAGCCGGCAAACCCAAGCAGTGATTCGCGATGAGGTCAATCGCACCTTGGCCAATATCCAAGCTCGCCTGAGCCGACAAGAACATGGCTATGCGCTGGCCAGCGGGGCCGTTTTTGGACAATACAATCGCTTTGCCACGGCCCTGGCGGCGCTGCTCAAGGAAAAAAATATCAAACTTAGTCCGCTACTGACCGAAGGTGGCCTGGATAATTTACGCATGTTGCGCGAGGGCAAGGTGCAACTGGCAATTTCCCAGAGCGATTCGGCCTATCAGGCCGTACACGGGAGCGGTACTTTTCAAGACGCCGGCCCCAACCTCAACTTGCGCGCGCTGGCCAGCTTGTACCCGGAGCCACTGCATGTACTGGTACGCGCTGACGGTCCGCAAAGCGTGACTGAACTGCGCGGCAAACGCGTCAACCTCGGCCCGCTGAGCAGCGCCTCGCGCAGCACCGCGCAAGCCGTGCTAGGCGCTTACGGCTGGCAGCCAAACGATTTCACCGAAACAGGCGAGCTTGAGTTACCGGCGGCATTGGCCGCTTTGCGTGATAACCAGATCGACGCGGTGTTGCAAGTCATTGGCACGCCGGCCGACACTATTAGCGCCGCCAGTGACGCTCTCGGTCTACGCCTGCTGGCGCTCGATCCGAGCATCATCGCTGAGTTACAACACAGCCGCCCCGGCACCTTCGCCTTCAGTCTGGCCGCGGGCAGTTACTCACGGCAAACACAGGCCATACCCACCTTGGCCGTCAGTAGCCTGTTGTTAAGCGAGCAAACACTAACCAGCCGCGAGGCCGAACAGTTGGTTAATGTGCTTTTCGAGTCCGGCCAGCAGTGGCTGCAACTGGGTAGTGTGCAGGGTACGCAGCTTTCCGCCAGCGAAGAGGTGCGCGACCTTGGCATTCCTCTGCACGAAGGCGCGGCGCGCGCCCTGCAGCAACGCCGCGCGAGCACACCAGAAGGGCAACCAGGCGGATAATTTTTAGCTATGCCTAAATCACCGGCCGGCGCGCACAGCTACCACCAAAAACTCGCAGCGCCCCCGGCTCGAGCGCTGTGCCTTATACCCATAGGCGCGCAACAATCAGCGCAACAGAGCCGGATGTTTTTTACTGAATTCACGGCCATTTTCCCCCTAGGGACTAAACTGCAGCAGGTCGCCATTAAGTAGGCCCCTGCAGTCCAGCGGTGGCCTGCCTCTTGTGTCCAGGGGGTAAGGATGCAACCCGATCTACACCAGCCGCTGCGCTTAGCCGGCATTTACGTCTTGTTTAGTTCCGTATGGATTCTGCTCAGCGACCGTTTACTCGGCTCGCTCGACCTCGACAGCACCGCCACCCAGCTGCTGCAAACCTACAAAGGCCTGGCCTTTGTGCTGCTCAGCGCATTGCTGATCGGCGTGCTCAGCCTGCGCGAACAACGCGCCAAGCGGCGCCTGTTCGACGCATTAAGTGCCAGCAATCGCCAATTAGAGCTGGCCCAGCGCAATGCCAACCTGGGCAACTGGCAATATCCCGGCAAATTTATCTGGTCAGCGCCCGCCTTGGCCCTGCTCGGCCAGCCGCCAGAGTGCAAGGCCAACAGCTTTGCCGCGCTACTGGAGTGGCTGCACCCCGCCGACTGCCAAGCCGTCGAGCAAGCCTGGCAACACTTTATCAACGACCATGCGCCACTGCTGATCGAGCTGCGCCTGCTGCCGACTGCCGATGGCCATTGCCGCTGGCTGATGCTACGGGGCGAAATCGACGTAACTGGCACGCCCTATGGCAGCCTGCAGGACATCAGCCAGCAGCAACGGGACGAACAGGCGCTGCGCGAGAGCGAAAAACGCTTTCGGCAATTGTTCGAGCACACCCCCCGGATTGCCGTGCAAGGCTACAACCACCAACGCCGGGTGATTTACTGGAACCAGGCCAGTTGCGACCTGTACGGCTATTCACGCACCGAAGCGCTCGGCCAGCAGCTGGAAAACCTGATTATTCCGCCAGCGCAACGCCTACAAGTGGCCAACGATGTGCAAAAGATGCTGGCCGGCGGCGCGCCGATTCCGGCCGCCGAGCTGCAATTGCAGCGCAAAAACGGCGAGCTGGTGTGGGTCTATTCCAGCCATTTACTGCTACGCAATAGCCATGAGCAGGTCGAGTTGTACTGCGTCGATATCGACCTGGGCGCGCAAAAGGCCGCCCATGAAGCCCTGCACGACAGCGAGGCGCGCTACCGGCAGTTGCTCAATCAACTCGATGAGGCAATCTTTCTC
>JAURXE010000246.1 GCA_030654635.1 Pseudomonas sp. | reverse complement strand
TTTCGTATTGGGCGGCCAGTACCAAGAAGGCCAGCAGCACGCAGAGCGGGAACACCAGCATGGCGCTGTTACCAGACAAAATCTTCTGATAGGTCAGCTCGGTCCACTCATAGCTCATGCCGTTTGGCAGCTCATCTTTGAGTAGTTTTTCCATCGCCGCCTCGGCCTGCCCGGAGCTGTAGCCGGGGGCCGCCGCGCCGTTGATTTCCGCGGTGATAAAACCGTTGTAGTGCATCACCCGGTCGGGGCCGGCGCTGTCTGAGACCTTGACGAAAGTCGACAAGGGCACCATTTCTCCACTGCTGTTACGCACCTTGAGTTGGCCGATTTGCTCGGGCTCCAGGCGGAACTGCTGATCGGCCTGGACGTTGACCTGATAGGTGCGGCCGAAGCGGTTGAAGTCGTTGGCATACAACGAGCCCAGGTACACCTGCAGGGTGTTGAAGATCTCGTCGATGGCTACGCCGTGGCTCTTGGCCTTGTCGCGGTCGATGTCGGCATCCACTTGCGGCACGTTGACCTGATAGCTGCTGAACAGCCCGGCCAGCTCTGGCACGTTGCGGCTCTTGGCGATCACGTTCTGCACCTGTTGGTACAGCTCCTCATAGCCCAGGCCGCCACGATCCTGCACCTGCACCCGGAAACCACCGATGGTGCCCAGGCCCTGCACCGGCGGTGGCGGGAAGATGGCGATGTAAGCGTCCTGAATCTCGGCAAACTGCGCATTCAAATCGGCGGCAATGGCGCTGGCGCTCATGGACGGATCAGTGCGCTGATCGAAGGGTTTCAGCGGGGTGAAGACGATGCCGCTGTTGGGGCTGTTGGTGAAGCCATTGATCGACAGGCCCGGAAAGGCCACGGTGTTTTCCACCCCCGGATGCTTGCCGGCGATGGCCGACATACGCTGGATCACCGCCTCGGTACGGTCGAGGCTGGCGGCATCCGGCAGTTGGGCGAAGGCCACCAGGTATTGTTTGTCTTGCGGCGGCACGAAGCCGGTTGGCGTGGTGCTAAAGCCCAGCACGGTCAGGCCGAGCAGGCCGGCATATACCACCAGCGCGATGGCGCTGCCGCGCAGTACGCGTTTTACGGTGCGCACATAACCAAGGCTGGCGCGCTCGAAGAAGCGGTTAAAGGGGCGGAATAACCAGCCGCCGAACAAGCGGTCGAGCAGCTTGGAGAAGCCATCCTTGGGCGCGTCGTGGCTTTTCAGCAGCACCGCAGCCAAGGCCGGCGACAGGGTCAGGGAGTTGAAGGCCGAGATCACCGTGGAGATCGCGATGGTCAGAGCGAACTGCTGGTAAAACTGGCCACTGAGGCCGGAGATAAAGGCGGTCGGCACGAACACCGCGCAGAGCACCAAAGCGGTGGCGACAATCGGCCCGGTGACTTCGCGCATGGCTTTCTGGGTAGCTTGCACCGGGCTCAGGCCCAGGCCGATATTACGCTCGACGTTCTCCACCACGACGATGGCGTCGTCCACCACAATGCCGATCGCCAGCACCAGGCCGAACAGCG
>JAURXE010000243.1 GCA_030654635.1 Pseudomonas sp. | reverse complement strand
TTTCGTCAACGAAGGGCGTTCGCTGAAGCGCATCATGCCACGTGCCAAAGGCCGTGCTGATCGTATCGTCAAGCGGTCTTGCCATATCACTGTCAAGGTTGCTGACTAGTAACGGAGTCTCTCAGATGGGTCAGAAAGTACATCCCATTGGCATACGCCTGGGAATCGTCAAGGAGCACACCTCCGTCTGGTACGCCAGCGGTCGGACTTATGCGGACTATTTGTTCGCTGATCTGAAGGTGCGCGAGTATCTCCAAGACAAATTAAAAAGCGCGTCCGTCAGCCGTATCGACATCCACCGCCCTGCGCAAACTGCGCGGATTACTATTCACACTGCCCGTCCAGGCATCGTGATTGGTAAGAAAGGCGAAGATGTTGAGAAGCTGCGTCAGGAACTGACCAAGCAAATGGGTGTGCCTGTGCACATCAATATCGAAGAGATCCGTAAGCCGGAGCTCGACGGTATGCTAGTTGCCCAGAGCGTAGCTCAGCAGCTTGAGCGTCGTGTCATGTTCCGTCGGGCTATTAAGCGCGCCGTACAGAACGCCATGCGGATCGGTGCCAAGGGCATCAAGATCCAAGTGAGCGGTCGTCTCGGTGGTGCTGAAATTGCTCGTACTGAGTGGTATCGCGAAGGTCGTGTGCCGTTGCACACCCTGCGTGCCGACATTGACTATGCCAATTACGAAGCTCACACCACTTATGGTGTGATCGGTGTGAAGGTTTGGATCTTCAAAGGTGAGGTCATCGGTGGCCTCAAAGAAGAACTGAAACCACAAGCACCAGCGCCTCGTAAAAAAGCTGCTAAGTAAGGGGTACGCCAAATGTTGCAACCAAAGCGTACGAAGTTCCGCAAGCAGATGACAGGCCACAACCGTGGCCTGGCTCAGCGCGGTAGCAAGGTCAGCTTCGGCGAGTTCGCGCTGAAAGCTGTTGCTCGCGGTCGTCTCACCGCTCGCCAAATTGAGTCCGCTCGTCGTGCTCTGACTCGTCACGTTAAGCGTGGTGGGAAAATTTGGATTCGAGTATTCCCTGATAAGCCGGTAACCAAGAAGCCACTCGAAGTTCGGATGGGTAAAGGTAAGGGCAGTGTCGAGTATTGGGTTTGCCAGATTCAACCAGGCAAAGTCCTCTACGAGATCGAGGGTGTTTCCGAAGAGATGGCGCGCGCGGCATTTGCCTTGGCTGCTGCCAAGCTGCCACTCGCCACCTCCTTTGTTAAGCGGACGGTGATGTGATGAAAGCGAATGAACTTCGTGAAAAATCAGCACAGCAACTGAATGAGCAACTGCTCAGTTTGCTGCGCGACCAGTTCAATCTGCGTATGCAGAAAGCAACTGGCCAGTTGGGGCAGTCTCACCTGCTCTTGCAAGTTAAGCGTGACATCGCTCGCGTGAAAACTGTGCTCAACCAGCAGGCAGGTAAGTAATCATGGCTGAAGCCGAAATAACTGTCCGTACGCTGACTGGCCGTGTTGTCAGCGACAAGATGGACAAGACCATCACCGTACTCATCGAGCGTCGCGTAAAGCACCCGATCTACGGTAAATATGTAAAGCGTTCGACCAAGCTGCACGCACACGATGAAACCAATCAGTGCCGCATCGGCGACAAAGTCTCGATTCGTGAGACTCGCCCTGTGGCCAAGACTAAGTCTTGGGCTCTGGTTGAAATCCTCGTTCGCGCAGTGGAAGTCTAAGGGCTTAGGGTCGGAGAAATTATATGATTCAGACTCAATCCATGCTCGATGTAGCCGATAACAGCGGCGCTCGCCGTGTTATGTGCATCAAGGTGCTGGGCGGTTCGCATCGTCGTTATGCTGGCATCGGCGACATCATCAAAGTTACCGTCAAGGAAGCAATTCCGCGCGGTAAGGTGAAGAAAGGCCAAGTGATGACCGCTGTGGTTGTTCGTACTCGTCATGGCGTTCGTCGTCCTGATGGTTCGATCATCCGCTTTGACGGTAACGCTGCTGTTATTTTGAATAACAAGCACGAGCCAATCGGCACCCGTATCTTTGGGCCGGTGACCCGTGAACTTCGTACTGAGAAGTTCATGAAGATCGTCTCGCTCGCCCCTGAAGTGCTGTAAGGAGAAGCGATCATGCAAAAGATTCGTCGTGACGACGAGATCATCGTCATCGCCGGCAAAGACAAGGGCAAGCGCGGTAAGGTGCTTAAGGTTCTCGATGACCGTTTGGTCATTGGTGGAGTTAACCTGATTAAGCGCCATACCAAGCCGAACCCTAATGCGGGCGTAGCTGGCGGGATTATCGAAAAGGAGGCGCCAATGCACGTCTCCAACGTGGCCATCTTCAATGGCGAAACCAACAAGGCTGATCGTGTTGGTTTCAAAGTAGAGGAAGGTAAAAAAATTCGTGTCTTCAAGTCGACCCAAAAAGCGGTTGATGCTTGAACACTGCTAGGTAGAAGACCATGGCACGACTAAAAGAGATTTACCGGAAGGAAATCGCTCCCAAGTTGAAGGAAGAGCTTCAGCTGGGCAACGTGATGGAAGTTCCGCGCGTTACCAAGATCACCCTGAACATGGGTGTAGGCGAAGCGATCGGTGACAAAAAAGTCATCGAGCACGCGGTGGCTGACTTGGAAAAAATCACCGGTCAAAAAGCGGTCGTAACTTACGCTCGCAAATCCATCGCTGGCTTTAAAGTCCGCGAAGGCTGGCCGATTGGTGTGAAGGTGACTTTGCGCCGTGAGAAGATGTATGAGTTCCTGGATCGTCTGCTTGCGATCTCCTTGCCTCGGGTTCGCGACTTCCGCGGCCTGAATGCCAAGTCCTTCGATGGTCGTGGTAACTACAGCATGGGCGTTAAAGAGCAGATCAT
>JAURXE010000238.1 GCA_030654635.1 Pseudomonas sp. | reverse complement strand
GGCCACTCCAGCACCAGCATCAGCGCGGCCTTAGGCATGGCGATTGCCGCGCGCATCCAGGGCAGCAAGCGCAAGGCCGTGGCGGTAATCGGCGACGGCGCGATGACCGCAGGCATGGCCTTCGAGGCGCTCAATCACGCCTCGGATGTGGGCGCCAATATGCTGGTGGTGCTCAACGACATCGACATGTCGATCTCCAACACCGTCGGCGGGCTGTCCAACTACCTGGCCAAAATTCTCTCCAGCCGCACCTATGCGAGCATGCGTGAGGGCAGTAAGAAGATCCTCTCGCGCCTGCCCGGCGCCTGGGAAATCGCCCGCAAGACCGAAGAACACGCCAAAGGCATGCTCGTCCCCGGCACCCTGTTTGAAGAGCTGGGCTGGAACTACATAGGCCCGATCGACGGCCATGACCTGCCGACCCTGCTGGCCACCCTGCGCAATATGCGCGACCTGGACGGCCCGCAGTTTCTGCATATCAGCACCAAGAAAGGCAAAGGCTTCGGCCCCGCCGAGCTGGACCCGATTGGCTACCACGCCATCACCAAGCTGGAGCCGATCAACGCCACGGCCGCCGCGCCCAAGCCGGTTAGCGGGCCAAAATATTGCAGCGTGTTCGGCCAATGGTTGTGCGACATGGCCGAGCAAGACTCACGCTTGGTCGGCATTACCCCGGCAATGAAAGAAGGCTCCGATCTGGTCGCCTTCAGCCAGCGCTTCCCCGAGCGCTACTTCGATGTGGCGATTGCCGAGCAGCATGCGGTAACTCTGGCAGCGGGCATGGCCTGCGACGGCGTAAAACCGGTGGTGGCGATTTATTCGACCTTCCTGCAGCGCGCCTACGATCAGCTGATCCACGACGTGGCGGTGCAAAACCTCGATGTGCTGTTTGCCATCGACCGCGCAGGCCTAGTCGGCGAAGACGGTCCGACCCACGCCGGCAGCTTCGATTTGTCGTACCTGCGCTGCATCCCCGGCATGCTGATCATGACCCCCAGCGATGAAAACGAACTGCGCCAGATGCTCACCACCGGCTACCTGTTCCCAGGCCCGGCGGCGGTGCGTTACCCGCGCGGCAGCGGCCCCAACGCCGTAATCGAACAAGCGCTGACACCTCTGAAAATCGGCAAGGGCGTGGTTCGCCGCCAGGGCCAGAAAGTCGCCCTGCTGGTGTTCGGCGTACAACTGGCCGAGGCCCTCAAGGTCGGCGCAAGCCTGAACGCCACAGTGGTCGACATGCGCTTCGTCAAACCCCTGGATCACGCCTTGCTGCGCCAATTGGCCGCCGAACATGAGCTGCTGGTCACCCTCGAAGAAAACAGCATCATGGGCGGCGCGGGCTCAGCGGTCAGTGAGTTTCTGGCGGCCGAGAACCTGCTCAAGTCCGTGCTGCATCTCGGCCTGCCCGACGCCTATGTTGAGCACGCCAAACCGGCGCAAATGCTCGCCGAATGCGGCCTGGACGCCGCCGGGATCGAAGCCGCGATTCGGGCACGTCTGGCCCAGAACTAAAGTGCTACTCGCGGG
>JAURXE010000229.1 GCA_030654635.1 Pseudomonas sp. | reverse complement strand
TTGACCAGATCGTTGGCGATCTGGGTGCTGACGATTTCACGCTTGAGCCGATGGCGGCTCATGGCCTCTGGGAACTTCTTGGTCAGCAGCGGTGGGAAGGCCGTTTGCATGTCCCGCGCTAGGTACTCATCGTCCGGCACCAGAGATTTGAGCAGCGACTCTTTCAGGTTGATCTTGCTGTAGGAAATCAGCACCGACAGCTCCGCCCGGGTCAGCGCCTGGCCGTTAGCCACCCGCTCAGCCAGTTGCTCATCGGTAGGCAAGAATTCAAGCGCCCGATCCAGTTTGCCATCGGCTTCCAGCGCATTCATCAGGCGCCGGTACTCAGCAATCCGCTCGCGCGCCCGCCGTTGTGCCAGCGACAAAGCCTGGGTTTGCTTGTAGTTATTGCCCAGCACCAGGCTGCCAACCGCATCGGTCATCTCAGCCAGCAACTTGTTGCGTTGCTTGCCGGTCATGTCGCCGCTACCGACGATTTCATTGAGGAGAATCTTGATGTTCACCTCATGGTCCGAGCAATCGACGCCACCGGCGTTATCGATAAAGTCGGTGTTGCTGGCGCCGCCGTTGAGGCAGTACTCGACCCGACCCAGCTGGGTCAGACCCAGGTTACCGCCCTCGCCCACCACCTTGGCGCGCAACTCGCGGCCATCAACGCGCAAGGCGTCGTTGGCCTTGTCGCCAACATCGATGTGGCTTTCGCGGCTGGATTTCACATAGGTGCCAATACCGCCGTTCCAGAGCAAATCCACCGGCGCTTTCAGCAGCGCGTTGAGCAACTCGGTGGGCGGCAACTTATCGGCCTGGATATCGAAGCGTTGCTGCATCTGCTTACTGATCGGGATGCTCTTGGCGCTGCGCAAAAACAATCCACCGCCTTCGGAAATCAGCTTGGTGTCGTAATCGGCCCAGGACGAGCGCGGCAAATCAAACAAACGCTGACGTTCGACAAAGCTCAACGCCGCATCGGGATTGGGGTCGATAAAAATGTGCATATGGTTAAAGGCCGCAACCATCTGCAAGGATTTTGACAGCAGCAGACCATTGCCAAACACGTCGCCGGCCATGTCGCCGATACCGATCACCGTGCACGGGTCTTTTTGCACATCGATGCCCATCTCGCGGAAATGCCGCTGCACCGAGACCCAGCCACCTTTGGCAGTAATGCCCATGCCTTTGTGGTCGTAACCGGCCGAGCCGCCCGAGGCAAAGGCATCACCCAGCCAAAAGTCGTATTCAGCCGCAATGCCGTTGGCAATGTCGGAGAAGGTCGCGGTGCCTTTGTCGGCGGCCACCACCAGGTAAGGATCGTCCTCGTCGTGACGCACCACGTTCAAAGGCGGCACTACCGCACCCTCTTTGAGGTTATCGGTGATGTCCAGCAAGCCGCAAATAAACATCCGGTAACAGGCAATCGCCTCGGTCTGAATCTCATCGCGCGAGCCACCAATAGGTAAGCGCCGCGGGATAAAACCACCCTTGGCGCCCACCGGCACAATCACCGCGTTTTTCACCTGCTGGGCTTTGACCAGACCCAGCACTTCGGTGCGGTAATCTTCTTCGCGATCGGACCAGCGCAAGCCACCGCGCGCCACATCGCCGAAGCGCAGATGCACGCCTTCGACCCGTGGGCAGTAAACGAAGACTTCAAACTTGGGCACTGGCCGTGGAATATCCGGAATCGCCCGCGGGTTGAATTTGAAGCTGAAATAGCTCTTGGCCTGACCGTTGGCATCCAGCTGATAGAAGTTGGTGCGCAGGGTGGCCTTCACCAAGTCTAGGTAACGACGCAGGATGCGGTCTTCGTTGAGCACCGCAACGTTATCCAGTGCAGTCAGAATCGCCTGTTCCAGACGTTGCTGCTTGTCGGCCAAGTCTTCGGCCGTCAACTTGCGCGCCAGATAGAAGCGGGTTTTAAACAGCCGCACCAGTTCCTTGGCGATGTCGACATGGTTGACCAGAGTGCTGGCGATATAGCTCAGGTCAAAGCCCAGACGGATCTGCTTGAGGTAGCGCGCATAGGCGCGCAGCAGCGCCACATCGCGCCACGGCATGGCGGCGGTCAGCACCAGGCGGTTAAAGGCGTCATTCTCCGCCGCCCCCTCGACTATATGCACAAAGGCATCTTGCAGGGTGTCGTTGAGCTGCTGGATATCCACATCCAGGCCTTCGGCATAGGTGAAGGCGAAATCGTGAATCCAAAACTCGCGGCCATTTTGATGGCGCAAGCTATACGGGAACTCACCCAATACGCGCAGGCCAAGGTTTTCCAAAATCGGTAGCACATCCGACAGCGCCAAGGGCGAGTCGGCGTGATAGAGCTTGCAATGCAGTTGTTGCTCGGTCGAGGCCAGCGGCTGGTAGAAGCTCATCACCAGCTTGCGCTCGGGGGTCAAGCTGAGCAGGTGCTGCATATCGACCACCGCCGAATGGGCGGCAAAACGTTCGCGATAACCAGCCGGGAAGCAGTCCGGAAACTCACTCAGCACATTGGTGCCGTGGGCCTCGCCAAAGCTTTCGACCACCAAACTGGCGTAGTCATCCTTCCATGAGCGGCAGGCTTGAATAACTTCCTGCTCAAGTTTGGCGATGTCGATTTGCTGATGATTTTTCGGGTCAACCCGCAGAATCAACTGCACCCGCGCCAACACCGATTCCGAGAAATAGGTCCAGAACTCGCAGTCACTGGCCTGCAGACGCTCCATCAGAATCTGCTGGATTTTCATCCGAATTTCGGTGGAGTAAACATCCCGCGGCACATAGACCAGGCAGTAGCAAAAACGCCCGTAGGGATCTCGACGCAAGAACAGCCGCAGCTTGTTGCGCTCTTGAATCTGCACGATCGAAATGGCGGTATTGAACAGTTCATCGACCGGGGTTTGAAACAGGTCGTCGCGCGGCAAGACTTCGAGAATCTGCGCCAGTTCCTTGCCCAGGTGCGCGCTGCTGGCAAAGCCCGAGCGCTGCTCGATCTCGAAAACCTTGCGGCGAATATAGGGGATTTGTCGCACGCTCTCGACGTATACCGAGGAG
>JAURXE010000224.1 GCA_030654635.1 Pseudomonas sp. | reverse complement strand
CCAGTCGTCCAGCGACAAGGCCCGGCGCTTGCTGCACACCGTTTCGCCGAGATAAATAACGTCCAGCGGCTGGCTGGCCATCTCGGCGTAAAAATCCAATAACTGTGGCCGTTCCCAAGCAAAGAGCACCGGCCCTAGGGTTAACTGCATGACCCGCTCCTACTACTGAAGGCTATTTAACAAAGTCGACTTGCGCCGGGTGACGGCTGTTGTCGGCGCTATTGCCAGGCGCGGTGGTAGGCGCCCAGGGTGGTCTGGCTGCCTTCAGAGACGGCGGCCAAGGCGCTGCGCCAGTCCGGCGCCACGCTGAAATTTTGCGGGGCCTTGGCATAGGCATCCAGCGCCGCCCGCCAGACCCGCGTGACCTGCTCGACGTAGGCCGGGCTGCGCTGACGGCCTTCGATTTTCACCGCCGCCACGCCCATGCTGACCAGCTCTGGAATCAACTCGATGGTGTTCAGGCTGGTGGGTTCCTCCAAGGCGTGAAAGCGCTGGCCATCGACCATAAAACGGCCCTTGCACAGGGTCGGATAACCGGCCGGTTCGCCGGTATCGTACCTATCGATCAGCACGCCATTGAGGCGCGAACTCAGGCCCTCGGCATCTTCACTCCAGCGCACCGCACTGGCCGGCGAACAGACACCGCAGAGATTCGGCGACTCGCCGGTGAGGTACGACGACAGGTGGCAGCGACCCTCTGCCATGATGCACAGGCTGCCAAAGGCGAACACCTCGATCGGCACCGGGCTTTTGCTCGCCAGCTGCTTGACCTGGGCCAGCGACAGCACCCGCGGCAACACCGCGCGGCGAATGCCGTAGCGCTCATGGTAAAAACTCAAGGCCGCCACATTGGTCGCCGAACCTTGCACCGAGAGGTGCAGATTCAGCTGCGGATGGCGCCGGCTGGCGTAGGCCAGCACGCCAGGGTCGGCGGCAATCAGGGCATCCACCCCCAGCTCGGCGGCGTGATCGACCGCCCGTTGCCAGCGCGCCCAACCGTCGGCGCGGGCATAGGTATTGACCGCGATATACAGCTGCCGGCCCTGCTGACGAATCAGCTCCAGACCACTTTGCAGCTGTTTTTCATCCAGGTTAAGCCCGGCAAAATGCCGGGCATTGGTGTCATCGCGAAAGCCCACATACACCGCATCGGCGCCTTGGCGCACGGCCGCTTTCAACGCGGGCAAACTGCCCGCCGGACAAACCAATTGCATGCTGCGCTCCTTGGGCGGCCAGACAGCAATGCACATGCCGCTGCCTGGCCTGAACGTGATTACGCGCACTCTAGGGGGCGATCCAGGCCACAACCTTGATCAAGGTCAACACACACCAAAGCCCTGCCGCGACGAATCCGCACAGCGACCAATTAGCCTCTATATTCCAGCAGCCTACGCCAGGGACAACGCCCTGCAGACGGCTCCCTGCCAACCTATCCCAGCGTGACTTGATCCATGACAATGAAAGCGCACTGATACTTTGGTCGCGCTTGTATGGACGCCGGTCATTCCAGTAATTTCAAAGCCATACTGTGATAGTTGTTATCCGCGTTTGTGCCCCTCCCCGGCCCCCTGAACGGCGAACCTTCCTAATGTCAGCAGTTCACACCCTCTCGGAAACCTTTATCCAGACGCTGGAGCAGGCAACGGACAGTGTCGTGCTCATCGACAGCAACAACTGCGTGCAGTTATTCAATCGGGCGGCCGAACAGCTGTGGGGTTACTCGCGCAGCGAGGTCATCGGGCAGAATGTCGGCAAGCTGGTTCCACACAGTATTCGCGCCGGGCACGATGGATATATCGAGGCCAACCGCCGCACCGGCATCAATACGATTGTCGGCAGCAGTCGCAACGTACTGATCGAGCGTCAGGATGGCGAGCAGCGCTGGGGCTCGATGTCGATCTCGCGGATCGAGGTTGACGGCAGCATTTTGTACACTGCCTTTATCAAAGACATCACCGAGCAGCATCGGCTAAATGAACGGCTGCGCCTGCTGTCGCTGGTGGTCGATCAGACTAACAACGCCATTATCATCACCGATGAGCACTGGCAGACGGTCTACGTAAACAGCGGTTTTGCCAGCATGTTCGGCTATTCACCGGAACAGGCACTGGGCAACACGCCGACCTCAGTCATTGCTCCTTATCTTGAGCGGTCAGCCATCGACAGCATGCATGCCAGCCTGGCGCAAGGGCATCCGTTCCATGGCGAAGAGCTGGCCTACCGGCAGGACGGCCAGCGCATCTGGTGCAACGTCGAAACCAATCCGATCATTGATCCGCAAGGCCAGCTGACCAATACCGTCACCATTCTGACCGACATCACCCACTCGAAAATGCATGAAGTTCTGCAAAACCGCATGCTCGAGGCCATGGTCCGCGAAGACCCGCTGGAAGCTTTGATGGAGAAAGCCTGCCGTGAAGTCGAACGCATTGCTCCGGAAGTCACCGCCTCGATCCTGCGCGTGACCGAACAAAACACCCTGCATCCTTTGGCTGCCCCGAGCCTGCCCGCCAGTTACTCGCAAGCACTCGAAGGCGTGGCCATCGGCCCCTGCGTGGGCTCCTGTGGCACCGCTGCCTACCGGGGTGAGGCGGGGCTGCTCACCGACATCAACACCGACCCACTGTGGGCTGACTACAAGGCGCTAATCCTGCCGCTGGGTTTGCAAAGCTGCTGGTCGACACCGATCAAAGACAGCAAGGGCCGGGTGCTCGGCACCTTCGCCTTTTACTACCGCGAACCGCGCAGTCCCAGCGCTTTCCATGAACGCCTGGTGGAAGTCATCGTGCACCTCTGCTCGCTGGCCCTGGAGCGTGAGGAAAGTCGCACGCGGATTCGCCAGCTGGCCTTCTATGACAGCCTAACCGGCCTGCCTAACCGCAGCTTACTGCTTGCCAAGGCCGATCAAGCATTGGCAGACGCCGAACGTAACAAGACCCCGCTCAGCGTATTGTTTGTCGATCTCGACCGCTTCAAACAGGTCAACGACTCCCTTGGTCATCCGGCTGGCGATCAACTGTTACGCCTGGTCGGGCAGCGCTTAAGCGAAAACCGCCGGCATTCGGATATCGTCGGCCGCCTCTCCGGCGATGAGTTTGTGCTGATCCTGCCGCAATGTGACAGCGAGCAGATTACCGAGTTGGTCGAACAACTGAAAACCACCCTGAGTACGCCCTGCCTGATTGGCGGCGCCACGCTTTGCCCTTCGGCGAGCATTGGCATCAGTTTGTTTCCAGTTGACGGTCACGATATGGGCACCTTGATTCATCGTGCCGACATGGCCATGTACCAAGCCAAAAGCGCAGGCCGAGGACGCTTCAGCTTCTTCAGCCATGAACTCAATCAACTGGCCCAAGAGCGCCTGGCTCTGGAGAGCGCCCTGCGTGAAGCACTGCAACAAGGCCAGCTACAGCTCTACTACCAACCGCAAGTGCACATGCAGAATGACTCGCTGTATGGCGTAGAGGCGCTGGCGCGCTGGCAGCACCCAGAATTTGGTGAGGTATCGCCGACCCGCTTTATTCCTCTGGCCGAAGAGTGCGGACTGATCGATGAACTGGGGCACTGGGCCGTGCGTGAGGCTTGTCGCCAACTGGCTGCCTGGCGTCGGCAAGGCTTGGTCATTCCAGCGGTTTCGGTGAACTTGTCACCGACCAACTTTCATAACCTCGACCTGCCCGGTGTGATCGCCAGCACGCTTAGCCAAAACGGCCTTCAAGCCTGTGACCTGACGTTGGAAATCACTGAAAACGTGCTGATGGACACCAACCCCAGCACCCTTAAGACCCTCAATGAAGTGCATGCCCAAGGCGTGCGCCTGTCGTTGGACGACTTTGGCACCGGTTACTCAAGCTTGAGTTACCTGCGACGCCTACCGATTCAGGAGCTCAAACTGGATCGCAGCTTCGTCAAGGATTTGGAACACGATGCCACCAATCGAGCCCTCAGCGAGGCAGTGATCCGCCTGGGCGAAAGCCTGAAACTAACGATTGTCGCCGAAGGTATTGAGGTCGAAGGTCAGCACCAGATTCTCAAACAGCAGGGCTATCACGTGGCCCAAGGCTATCTGTTCGCACGCCCATTGCGGGCACAGGACTTGGAAGCATGGTTACGCACCATGATGATTTCCTAAGTACGCGAAGCGCGCTCCCACGCGCGGCTTAGGCAAGTAGCCCAAGACAGCCCATGATGCGCCGGCCATATTTACGCCGCTTAAGCGGCGTAAATATGATCGTTACTACAGACGGAACTTGACCACCAGATTGTTCAGATTCACCGCCAGACGCGACAACTCCTGACTCGAAGCGCTGGTCTGGTTGGCACCCGCCGAGCTTTGCAACGACAGATCACGGATATTGACCAGGTTGCGATCCACTTCGCGGGTCACCGCGGCCTGCTCTTCCGAGGCGCTGGCAATCAACAAGTTGCGCTCGTTGATCTGCGAGATCGAACTGGTAATTTCATCCAGTGCCTGGCCGGCGGACTTGGCTAACTCCAGGGTGGAGCGCGCCAGTTCATTGCTACTTTGCATCGCATTATCTGCATGCTCGGTGCCCTGGCGAATGCCACCGATCATCTGCTCGATTTCCTGGGTCGATTGTTGCGTGCGATGCGCCAGGGCGCGTACCTCGTCAGCTACCACAGCAAAACCACGGCCAGCATCA
>JAURXE010000219.1 GCA_030654635.1 Pseudomonas sp. | reverse complement strand
CGCCAGAACAAGTGGAAGTGCTGCTGCAACAGTTGCAGCAACTGCTTAAGCCGCCCGCGCCCACTCCCACACCCGCGTCCAGCAGCACTCCCGCCAACGGCGAAGAATTCGTTTTTGTCTAATGAGGTAAGTCCCATGCACCCACTGAAACTGTCGTTACTGTCCCTGGCCATCGCCGCCGGTGTCAGCGGCCAGGTTTGCGCCGCTGAAGACTTCAGCAACCTGTTCACCGGCGGCAAGAGCATTCTCGATGCGCGCTACCGTTACGAGTACGTCGATCAAAACGCCGCCAAAGGCAAGGCCGCACTCGAGCATGCCAACGCACAAACCCTGCGCACCCGTTTGGGTTTTCAGACCGGCCAGTGGTACGGCCTGTCGTCTCTGGTTGAGGCCGACAACGTCAGCCGGATTGGCGATGAGTCTTACAACTCGACCCGTAACGGCCAGACCCAGTTCTCCGCCGTACCCGATCCGGATGGCAGCGAGATCAACCAGGCCCTGCTGCGCTATGACCACAAATACGGCAGCGCGGTGGCCGGGCGGCAACGCATCAATCTGGACAATCAGCGCTTTATCGGCAGCGTCGCCTGGCGGCAAAACGAGCAGACCTATGACGGCGGTTTGCTGCAGTTAAAACCGATTGCCGGTCTGACGCTGACCTCGGCCTATATCGACAACATCAACAGTATTTTCGGCCCGGAAAACGGCCGTTACGACAATAAAACCAACCCGGCCAATATCGATGGCCACAGCCAGCTGTTCAACGCCCAGTACGTGGTGATGCCCGAACTGACCGTCACCGGTTATAGCTACTTGCTGGACCTGGACAACATCGCCACCAACCCGACCTCGGCGGTGGGCACCCTCTCCAGCCAGACCACCGGCCTGCGCTTGAATGGCGCCATCTCCGGCGTCACCTACGCGGCTGAATACGCCCAGCAGAGCGACTACGGCGACAACCCGAACAATCTCGACAGCGACTACTACCTCGCCGAACTGGGCTACACAGTCGCAGGCGTTGGCCTGAAAGCCGGCTATGAAGTGCTGGGCGGCAGTGACGATGGCAGCAGCAAGGTCAACAACAGCAACCTCGCCTTCCAGACCCCACTGGCCACCAAGCACGCCTTCCAGGGTTGGGCCGATGTGTTTCTGACCACCCCAACCGACGGCATTGAAGACGCCTACCTGGGCGCCACTGCACCGCTGCTGGGCGGCACCTTGCAGGCGGTGTACCACGACTTCTCCGCCCAGCAGGGTGGCGACAACTATGGCGAGGAATATGACATCTCCTACGGCCACCCAATCCCCGGCGTTAAAGGCCTGGTAGCACTGGCCAAATATGCCAATTACGACTCTGCCGACAGCGCCGTGACCGTCGACACCGAGAAGTTCTGGCTGCAACTGCAATACAGCTACCTGTAGCCATCTCTGCGACTCAGGCCTGCCGGCGCGCCCCTGCGCCGGCAGACTGTTAGCGCGCATCCCCGCCGCCGACGCCACTGCCAAGCCAGTGGCCTCCCCGGCCGCCCGCATTTAAAGGAGCAGCACCATGCGCCTATCCCTACTGCCCACTGCACTGTTACTGCTCAGCGCGTTGCTGGCCTTGCCCTGTTCGGCAACCATCAATGACGCCGAGGCGATGAACCTGTCGGGCATGCAACGCATGCTCAGTCAGCGCATGGCCAAGACCTACCTGATGATTGGCTCAGGCGTGCGCGCCGAGGTCGCCAATGAACAATTCGACCAGAGCCTGGCCAAGTTTGAGAGCAACTATCAGGCCCTAAGCGACTACGCGCCCAACAGCGAAATCCGCCAGGCGCTGGCGACCGCCGGCAGCATCTGGCAAGAGTACCGGCAGTTATTGCTCAACAGCCCGAGCCGGGAAAACGCCCCGCAAGTCTTGGTGCTGAGTGACCAGTTATTGGAACAAAGTGAAAAAATTGTGCAGCTGATTCAGCAGCAAAGTGGCAAAAGTTCGGCGCTGTTGGTCAACCGCAGCGGTCGCCAACGCATGCTCAGCCAGCGGATTGCCAAGCTGTATCTGGCGCGCAGTTGGCGTCTGCCTGGCGCCGAGCTGGAGCAACAATTCCAACAGGCTGTGGATGAGTTCGACCGGGCCCTGAGCGAGCTGCAAAACGCCCAGCAGAACACCCCGGAGATCAGCGCGGCGCTGCACAAGGTCGAAGCGCAATGGACCTTCTCACGGGCCGGCTTTCGCCTGTCGAATGACTCGCGCTATGTGCCGACGGTGATTACCACCACCACCGAAACCCTGCTGCGGCAGATGAACGAACTCACCAGCGCCTATGAAGCGGTGATGCGCGCCGACTCCTGAGCAAGGCTCTGGGCCCGCTCACTGGTGAAGACCGATATCGTAGGGTGGGCTTCAGCCCACCAAGACTGTTGTGCTGGGCTGCGGTGGACTAAAGCCCACCCTACCGCAACATCAACCTTCGCTGCGTACCCGCTTCACAGCATCCAACCAGCCACTGTAGAGGGTCGTGCGGTGCTCACTGGCCATACGCGGCGTGAAGCGCCGTTGCAGATGCCAATGGCTGGCGATCTCTTCCAGGCTGCTGTACCAACCGGCCTGCAAGCCGGCCAAGTAAGCGACGCCCAGGGCGGTGGTTTCGGTGACTTCCGGACGCTCCACCGGCACCCCGAGAATGTCGGCCAAAAACTGCATGACCCAGTTGTTTTCCACCATGCCGCCATCGACCCGCAGGGCACTGGGCGCCGCGGCGCCGTCCTGACGCATGGCCTCTAGCAAGTCACAGGTCTGGTAGCAAACCGCCTGCAGCCCGGCGGTGACTATCTCTTTAATCCCGGTATCGCGGGTCAAGCCGAAGATCGCGCCACGGGCTTTCGGGTCCCAATAGGGCGCGCCAAGGCCGGTAAAAGCCGGCACCAAATAGACCCCGCAAGCATCGCCGGTTTGCTCGGCCATCGCCTCACTCTCGCGGGCATGGCTGATCAACTTGATGCCGTCGCGCAGCCATTGCACCGCAGCTCCCGCGACAAAAATACTGCCCTCCACCGCATAGTTAACCTGGCCATTCAAGCGGTAGGCCACAGTGGTTAGCAGTCGGTGCTTAGAACTGATCGGTGTGGTGCCGGTGTTCTGGATCATAAAGCAGCCGGTGCCGTAGGTGCTCTTGACCATGCCCGCCTGAAAACAGGCCTGACCGATCAAGGCCGCCTGCTGGTCACCGGCCATGCCCAACACCGGAATGCTGGCACCCAATAACTCGGCCTGGGTGTGGCCAAAGTCGGCGGCGCAGTCGAGCACTTCCGGCAACAGGCTGCGGGGAATTTCAAACAGCGCCAGCAGCTCTTCATCCCACTCTTGGCTGTGGATATTAAACAGCAGGGTGCGCGAGGCGTTGGTGGCATCGGTCTTGTGCGACTGACCACCCGTCAGGCGCCAGAGCAAAAAGCTATCGACGGTGCCGAAGCGCAGCTCACCACGCTCGGCACGCGCACGCGCACCGGCCACGTGGTCGAGAATCCAGCGCAGCTTGGTCGCGGAAAAATACGGATCAATCAGCAAGCCCGTCTTGGCCGCTACCGCGCCTTCATGGCCGGCGGCTTTTAACTCGGCGCAGTAATCGGCGGTGCGCCGGTCTTGCCAAACAATCGCCGGATGAATCGGCGTACCGCTGTGCGCGTCCCACACCAAGGTGGTTTCACGCTGATTGGTGATGCCGATGGCGGCGATTTCGCAGGCCTGCAGACCGCTGTTGTGCAGGGCCTCGCGGCAGACTTTAAGGGTACTTAGCCAGAGTTCTTCACCGTCATGCTCGACCCAACCATCTTGGGGGAAATACTGCTTGAACTCCTGCTGCGCACTGGCCACCGGCAAGCCTTGGGCGCTGAAGACGATGGCGCGACTGCTGGAAGTGCCCTGATCGATGGCTAGAAGGTAATGCGCCATGAGCTGTGTCCTTATTATTGTTCTGCGAAATTAGGGTTAATCGAGATTACTCGCGGCCAATAACGGCGAACTGGGCCTGGCAGTATTGCGCCAAGGTGGCCGCGCTCAATTGCACTTCCAGGCCACGACGACCGGCGCTGACATAAATGCTCGGGTGCTGCTGGGCCGAGGCATCGATAAAGCTGCGCAAGCGCTTCTTCTGCCCAAGCGGGCTAATGCCGCCGAGCAAATAACCGGTGGCCCGTTGCGCCGCCAGTGGATCAGCCATCTCGACCTTCTTCACCCCGGCCGCCTGGGCCAGTGCCTTGAGGTCCAGACTACCGGCCACCGGCACTACCGCCACCAGCAACTCAGCCTTCTCAGTCACCGCCAGCAAGGTCTTGAACACCTGCGCGGCAGGCAAATTGAGCTTCTCGACCGCCTCCAAGCCATAGGAGCTCGACTGCGGATCATGCTGATAGCTGTGCACCTGGTACTCGGCGCGAGCTTTTTTCAATAACTGGATGGCTGGGGTCATGTTCGATAACGAAAATAGTCGAGAAAGTTCGCTACCTTAGCGGAAAACTCAGCGCAGGGCAGCACCATGAATAACACCGACCTGAAAAACCACAGGTAAGCCGAGCATTAACCAACCTTAGCCGCCACTCGCACCAGCAACCGCAACGCAGGCATGCCGCTGATCAGTTGTATACTGCCCGGCATTCCCAGGGAGCCCCTATGAGCCTAGCGCCGCGCCAACAAAGCATCCTCGAACATGCCCGTGAACGTGGTTATGTGAGCATCGATGAACTGGCCCAAGCCTTTGCGGTGACCCCGCAAACCATCCGTCGCGACATCAATCAACTGGCCGAACTGGGCCTGTTGCGCCGCACCCACGGTGGCGCGGCGAGCGCCGCCTCGAGCATCGAGAACAGTGCCTATG
>JAURXE010000357.1 GCA_030654635.1 Pseudomonas sp. | reverse complement strand
AACCGGTGTTGGTCTCGGGCACTGACGGCGTCGGCACCAAGCTGCGCCTGGCCTTGAACCTCAATCAGCACGACAGCATTGGCATCGACCTAGTCGCCATGTGCGTCAACGATTTGATCGTCTGCGGCGCCGAACCGCTGTTCTTCCTCGACTATTACGCCACCGGCAAACTCAACGTTGAGGTCGCCACCCAGGTGGTTACCGGCATCGGCGCTGGCTGTGAACTGGCCGGTTGCGCCCTGGTTGGCGGCGAAACGGCAGAAATGCCCGGCATGTACGAAGGCGAAGATTACGACTTGGCCGGTTTCTGTGTCGGCGTCGTGGAAAAAGCCGAAATCATCGACGGCACTAAAGTGGCCGCCGGCGACACCCTGTTGGCCCTGCCGTCCTCCGGCCCGCACTCCAACGGTTACTCGCTGATCCGCAAGATCATCGAAGTGGCTGGCGCCAAGATCGAGAGCATTGAACTCGACGGCAAGCCGCTGACCGAACTGCTGATGGCGCCAACCCGCATCTACGTTAAACCGCTGCTGCAACTGATCAAAGAAACCGGCGCAGTTAAAGCCATGGCCCACATCACCGGTGGCGGCCTGATCGAGAACATTCCGCGGGTACTGCCAGAAGGCACCCAAGCCATCATCGACATCAACAGCTGGCAACGCCCGGCAGTGTTCGACTGGTTGCAAGCGCAAGGCAACGTCAACGAGATCGAAATGCACCGCGTACTCAACTGCGGTGTAGGCATGATTATCTGCGTGGCACCTGAGCATGCCGAGACCGCGCTGGCCTGCCTGCGCGCCGCCGGCGAGCAACCTTGGGTGATCGGTCGCATCGAGAGCGCCGCAGAAGGCAGCGATCGCGTAGTACTGAACAACCTGAAAGCGCACTGATGCAGTCAGCCGCATGCAAGGTGGTGGTGCTGATCTCAGGCTCCGGCAGCAATTTGCAGGCGCTGATCGACAACATCGCCGCCGGTGAAAATCCGGCCAGCATCGCCGCAGTGATCTCCAACCGCGGCGATGCGTATGGCTTGCAGCGCGCCCAAGCGGCCGGGATCGCCACCCAGGTACTCGACCACAAAGCCTTTAGCGACAGAGAAAGTTTTGATCGGGCGCTGATCGAAGCCATCGATGGCTTCGATCCGCAACTGGTGGTGCTGGCCGGTTTCATGCGCATCCTCAGTGGCGACTTTGTCCGCCACTACCAGGGGCGTTTGTTGAATATCCACCCCTCCTTATTACCCAAGTACAAAGGCCTGCACACCCACCAGCGGGCGTTAGCCGACGGTGAGCGCGAGCATGGCTGCAGCGTGCACTTTGTCACCGAGGAACTTGATGGCGGACCGCTGGTCGTACAAGCGGTAGTCCCGATAATCTCAGGCGATACGCCAGACGACTTGGCGCAACGCGTTCATACCCAAGAACACCGTATCTATCCACTGGCGGTACGTTGGTTTGCCGAGGGCCGGGTGCGTCTTAGCGAAAAGGGTGCAAACCTGGATGGCCAGTTATTAGCGGCCAGCGGTAAAGTACTCCACCCCCTCGACACCTAATAATCCAGGAGACCTTATGCGGCGCGTCTTATTGTAGCTTGTTAGCGCTTTTAGCGTATTTAGCCTGACAGCCCAAGCGATTGAGCTAAAACCTTTCAC
>JAURXE010000197.1 GCA_030654635.1 Pseudomonas sp. | reverse complement strand
ATCCTGATCAATATTGACGTATTTGCGGATCACCTCAACCAGCTCTTTTTGCAAGGCTGGCAGGTAGTCTGGCTGGCTGCGTTGGCCGCGTTCGTGGGCAACGATGATCGACAAGCGCTCTTTGGCCAGCGAGGCGGTGGTTTCCTTCGGCTTGCGCTCGCGAAAGAAGTCAAAAATATTCATTCACGAGCTCCAAACAAGCGTTGCATGAGTCCTTTCTTCTGCACATCGACGAAGCGATGGGTCACTTCCTTGCCCAGCAGGCGGTCGACGGCATCGCCGTAGGCCTGGCCCGCGTCGCTTTGGTCGTCGAGAATCACCGGTACGCCTTGGTTGGAAGCTTTGAGCACGGCTTGCGATTCGGGGATTACGCCGAGTAGGCGAATAGCGAGGATTTCCTCAACGTCTTCGACGCCGAGCATCTCGCCTTTGACCACACGCTCAGGGTTGTAGCGGGTCAGCAGCAGGTGTTCTTTGATCGGGGTGTCGCCTTGTTCGGCGCGCCGCGATTTGCTCGCCAGCAGGCCCAACATGCGGTCCGAGTCGCGTACCGAGGAGACTTCCGGGTTGGTCACCACAATCGCCTCGTCAGCGAAGTACATGGCCAGGTGAGCGCCCGTTTCGATGCCGGCCGGCGAGTCACAAATGACGAACTCGAAGTTTTTCGACAGTTCGTCGATGACCTTGCCGACGCCTTCTTTGGTCAGCGCGTCTTTGTCGCGGGTCTGGCTGGCGGCCAGCACAAAGAGGTTTTCCAGGCGCTTATCTTTGATCAGCGCTTGGGTCAGTGTCGCTTCGCCGTTGATAACGTTAACGAAGTCATACACCACGCGGCGCTCGCAACCCATGATCAGGTCAAGGTTACGCAGGCCAACGTCGAAGTCGACGATGACGGTTTTGTGTCCGCGCAGGGCCAAACCGGTACCTATGGCGGCGCTGGTGGTGGTTTTGCCCACGCCACCCTTGCCGGATGTAACTACGATGATCTTGGCCAAGGTGCTTCACCCCAAATGTCGATTAAACGGCAATTTTACCGGCCCAAACGTGGCGGGTTGGTTGCCGTGTGTCCCTGAAAAAAACGCTTAAAAAGGCCTGAATGACGCTCTTTATGCGGCTCTAAAAATTGGCCGCAGTATCCGTCAAAGGCGGGTGATGTTCAACACGTCACCCGACAGGCTGACCTGTACTGCCTCACTCCAGAGAGGGTCGCGGCGCAGGTCTTCGGCCACCTTGTATTGGCCGGCAATCGACAATAATTCGGCGCCAAGTTGTTGGCAGAAAATGCGCGCGCTGCGATCGCCTTTGATGCCGGCCAAGGCTCGGCCGCGCATCGGCCCGTAGACGTGGATATTACCGTCGGCCAGCAGCTCTGCTCCGGCACTGACAGGCGCCAGCACAATCAGATCGCCACCCTGGGCATACACCTGTTGGCCACCGCGAATCGGCGTGGTTATGATTTTGCTCGGCTGCAATTGCGGCTCAGGTGGCTTCTCCGGCTCCTTTGCGCCGGCCAGTTCAATCGGCCGTTCGCGGGCGCCGGAAGGTGGCAGCACAGGCAGGGCTATGGCTTGGGCGGCGGCGATGTCTTCGGCGCGGCTGGCGCGAATGGCCAGGGTGCTCAGGCCATGTTGACGACAGATGGTCATCAACTCGGTCAGGTCGAGGCCGCCTTCGCCGTCGGGCAGCTTGTCGAGCGCCAGCACCAGCGGCGTATTGCTGAAGAAGTTCGGCGCCTGGCTGACCTTGGTGGTCAATTGCCGGTCGAGACGGTCGAGGTCGTTGTGGGTCAACTCCAGCACGGTGATGGCCAGCATGCTGCCCTTGAGCTGAAATACGGGGTCTTGATCGAGAAGGTCGGCTTGGCTCATGGTCTGCACAGAAAGGCTGAAGGTCTGCTAACTAGTCTAACTAAATAGGCGAGGACTTATAGCGATAACGTCGGCAAGCCGCAAGCCGAGGTAGAATGCGCGACTTTGTGGTGGGCTTGGGTTTTTTCATGGAACGCTCTCGTTTTAGTCGAACTTTGCTGCATCCGCGTTTTTGGCCGCTGTGGCTGGGCTTGGCGCTGCTGTGGTTGGTGGTGCAATTGCCCTATGCCTGGCTGTTGGCGCTGGGCCGGTTGCTGGGCGCGCTGATGTATCGCTTTGCGCGGGCGCGCCGGCAAGTCGTTGAACGCAACCTGCAGTTGTGTTTCCCGCAATTATCCCAGCAAGAGCGGCAGCGCCTGGCGCGGGAGAACTTTGCCTCGATGGGCATCGCTTTCTTCGAGATGGCCATGAGCTGGTGGTGGTACAAACCGCGTTTGCGCAGGCTCGGCACGGTTGAAGGTTTGGAGCATTTGCAGCAAGCCGCCGCCGACGGGCAGGGGGTGATTTTGATGGCGCTGCATTTCACCACCCTGGAAATTGGCGCCAATTTGTTGGGGCAGTTGCACACTATTGATGGTATGTACCGCCAGCATAAGAATCCCCTGTTCGACTTTGTGCAACGTAGCGGGCGGGAGCGGCAGAATTTGGATGCGACGGCCATTGAGCGCGAAGACGTGCGTTCGATGCTTAAAGTGCTGCGGGCTGGCCGGGCGATTTGGTATGCGCCAGACCAAGACTACGGCCGTAAGCAAAGCATCTTTTTGCCGCTGTTTGGGGTGAATGCCGCCACCGTTACCGCCACCAGCAAGTTTGCCCGCCTCGGCAAAGCCCGAGTGGTGCCCTTTACTCAGCAGCGTTTGGCCGATGGTTCGGGTTACAAACTGGTGATCCATCCGCCTTTGCAGGATTTTCCTGGTGTTAGTGAAGAGGCTGACTGCTTGCGGATTAATCAATGGATCGAGCAGGCTGTGGGTGCTTGCCCTGAGCAGTACCTGTGGGCCCATCGGCGCTTTAAAACCCGCCCGCTTGGCGAGCCGAAGCTCTATAAGAAAGCTCGTGGATAGAGGCAGCACCCGTCGCGGTTGCGTAGAAGTTATCCAAGCGCGCGGCGATGGGCGGCTTCTATACTGATCCAAAAAACTCCTGAGAGTGATTCATGAATCAAGCCGTTAACCCTAATGCGCCGGTCACCGGTTTGATTCTTTCCGGTGGTGGCGCGCGCGCGGCCTATCAAGTGGGGGTTTTGTCGGCGATTGCCGATTTGCTGCCCGATCCGGCCAGCAATCCCTTTCCGGTGATAGTCGGCACCTCGGCGGGTGCCATTAATGCGGTGGGTTTGGCCTGCGGGGCTTTGCATTTTAGCGAAGCCGTGCGGCGCTTAACTGCCGTCTGGCAAGGCTTTCATTGCCATCAGGTGTACCGCACAGACTGGCCAGGCGTGTTGCGCCAGGCGGGGCGATTTATCGGTCACAGCTTGTTTGGTCTGGGCGGCGACGCGCCGGCGGCGCTGTTGGATAACTCACCGCTGCGTGAGCTGCTGGCTCGCGAGCTGGATTTTACCGGCATTCATGCCGCCGTGGCCCGGCGCAAACTGCGAGCGGTGGCCGTCTCGGCGTTTGGCTATGACAGCGGCCAGTCGGTGAGTTTTTATCAGGGCCGCGCCACCATCGATCCTTGGTTTCGCCACCGCCGGGTTGGCGTGCCGACGCGCTTGAATCTCGAGCATTTAATGGCCAGTACCGCCATTCCGTTGATTTTCCCGCCGGTTAAAGTCAATCGTGAGTATTTTGGTGATGGTGCCGTGCGCCAGTTGGCGCCCATCAGCCCGGTGTTGCATTTGGGCGCCACCCGGGTGCTGGTGGTCGGCGTCAGCGGTAATCCGGTGGCCGGCTCACCACCGCCGAAGGTGGTGCGCAGCAAAAACACTCGCTCACCAAGTTTGGCGCAAATCAGCGGGCATATGCTGAACAGCACCTTTGTTGACAGCCTAGAAGGCGATATCGAGTTGCTGGAACGGCTCAATCATATGAGTCGCTTGGTGCCATCGGGTTTGCATCCGCGCGGGCTGGGCTTGAAGCCAGTTGAGGTGTTGGTGATTGCGCCGAGTCAGCCGCTGGATCAAATCGCGGCGCGACACCGGCATGAGTTGCCCAAATCGCTACGGATGTTTTTACGTGGCCCTGGGGCAACCAAGGCCAGTGGCGCCGGGGTGCTGAGCTATTTATTATTTGAGTCGGGTTATTGCAGCGAGCTGATCGAGTTGGGCTATCAGGATGCAATGGCGCAAAAATCGGCGCTGATGAGTTTTCTCGGCCTCGAGAGCCTGGCTCCTACCCCGCTGGTGGTCAGCGAGTAGCCGCTAGATAGTTGAATACAGCGGATTTTGCATAAAAAATGCCAGCCTGAACAGATCAGGCCGGCATTTTTTTTACCGGTTTTTACTCGGCGATCTGTAGTTTGCGCACTTCGGTGTAGAGGTAGCGCACCCGTGAGTATTCAAACGGGGTGTTTAGCTGACCGTAGCGGTAGGGGGTGGTGTAGCGCGTATCAACGGCGCGCAGCAGGCTGATTTCCAAATGCCTTTTGCTCTCTTCGGCGACATTAAGAAAGTTTGCGCTTTGTTCGCCAAGCGTATCCACGACCAGCCCGCTGGTGTCACGCACGCTGGATGGTCCGAACACCGGCAGCACCAGGTAGGCGCCAGCAGGCACGCCGTAATAACCAAGTGTCTGGCCAAAGTCTTCGCGCTCTTTTGGCAAGCCCATTGCGGTGGCGGGGTCCCAGATGCCAGCAACCCCCAAGATGGTGTTGAACAGTAACCGGGCGGTGGTGCGCATGGCGCGCTCACCCTTAAGTTGCAACAGGCTGTTGCCCAGGCTGGGCAGGTCACCCAGGTTGCTGAAGAAATTACTCACCCCGGTGCGTGCGAACTTCGGCGTGACGTAGGTATAACCGCGCACGGCGGGCAGCATGACCCACTGATCGAGGCTGTAGTTAAACTGGTAAATTCCGCGGTTCCAGGTTTCCAGCGGATCGTAAACTTCCATGGCCGAGTTGGAGGCGGCGACGAAGTTATCTAACCCCGGAATAAACGTCAGGCTCTGCAAGGGCGCGGTGAAGCCTTCGTCCGCGTCGAATTGGGTGTTTGCCGGTGGGCTGGATTGGGCGGCGTTAGCCAAGCTGCTGCCCAGCAACAGGGCGGTCAGGAAAAGATGCTTAGCCACGGAAAAACTCCAGCATGGCGTCGGTATTGACGCGGTAATCGAGGTTGCCGCAATGGCCGCCCAATGGGTAGATGGTCAGCCGCTCACCGAACGTGCGGCGCAAAAAACCAAGGTCGCCAGGGCCTAGGATCAGGTCGTCGGCGTTGGTCATTACCGAGATTTTTGGGCTGGTCTTTAGGTAGCCTTCCAGTGCATAGAGACTGACTTGTTTATCCAGTTGCGCCAACGTGCCGCCGTTATTGCGTTGTTGCCAGAGCGGCAGCAGATGTTGCTCGGCATAGCAGCGGAAGTTACAGGCGGCGGCTTTTTTGAAGAAGGGTACCAGCTCCGTGCTGTAGTCCAGTTCCATGCCCACCGGGGTAATCAGGCCGCGTTTATTGATCAGGTCCGAGGTATAGACGATGTCAGCGACCGAGAAGCGAAAGGCGCTGCCGACCAGGGAGGCCATCGCCGGAGTGCTGAGGCGCTCCTTGGAGTTTTGCAGGTCGAAGATCAGCGCTTCATCAACTTCGATTCGGCCTTTTTCCTTGAAGTAATGGGCGAGCCGCTCAAACAGCATGTCGAATGACGGTGGCTTGCCGTTCAGGTCCAGCTCAACTCTGGACAAGCGGTCCAGGTTGCCGACCGATGTCAGCAGGTCCACGGGTGGATTGAGCATCAGCACGCGCTTGAAGTTGAAGCTGTGTTTGTCCTCGTCGATCTGGCTGACAAACGCGGCATTCAGCGCGCCCAGGCTATAACCGGTCAGGTTGTAACTGGTGACTTGCAGTTCGCTGTGTTTGGCCTTGATGGCTTCCATCACCCGGTACAGGTCTTGCGCATCTTCGCTGGAGATGCCCGGCGTGGCACGCCGGGAGGCCGCAGTGATGAAGTCATAGCTGGTCGGTGAGGAGAGTTGCACCACATGGTAGCCGGCGGCGTAGAAGAGTTTTTTCAAAAACTCCGGCTTGCCACTGGAGTACTGCGCGCCAGTGCCGGCAATGATGAAAATTAGCGGTGCCGGACCCTCTTGTTGAGCCAGGCGGTAAGGCAGGGTTTCACCGTTCCAGAAAATGTCGGGCATTGTTTCGGCCCGGACCGCTTCAAGGTTGAGGCGGTAGTCGGCCTGGTCGATATCCTCGTCGTTGGCAACCACGGGGCGCAACTCCGCAGGAGTGCCGCCAATGGTTGCCTCGAAGGCATTGGTTATCGGGTAACCGTAACTGGCGGCATCGATGCTGGCGGCTTGCACTGACAACGTCAGGGGCAGGCCCGCGAGCAGCGCGGCAAGGCTTAGAAGCCGGAGCATGGGGCAATCTCATGAGAAGTGGAGGGTGGCTAAGTATTCACATTGCCCATTGCCGGCACAAGCATAAAACGGGCCGCTAACCGGGTATATTTCCGCCCTTAGAACACAGCCTTTCGCTGCTCGCGGGCTTTACCGGTGCATTTACTTGCATCGGCACGGTTGGCGGTTATGCTGGCCGGCGTTTTTGCCTACTGGAGAGTCATATGTCACGCCGTTTGCCACTGTTTTTATTGCTGCTGTTGTCACTTTGGCTGGCGGCCTGTTACGGCTTGCGCTTTGCCTTTATGGAGGATGGCCAGTGGGTGGGGATTTGCGCCGAGGCCGCCGACCGCTGGGAGTGCCAGCTGCGCAGTGGCATGGGGCTGATGATTCATTGGCGGCTGTTGGCCTGGGCGGCGCTGCTTAGCGCGGTGTTGGGATTCGTTGCCCCAGGGCGACTCGGTACGATTCTGGCGGCGATTGGCTTGTTTTTGGCCTTGCCGGCCCTGGTGCTCTATACCGCGAGCTTGGCCGTATTTGCCTTGGTGATTGCCGCGCTGCGGCTGATCCGGGCGCCGCGTTTGCCAGTTTAAGCGTTGAACGCCAGGGCCCAACTCAGACGCCACATAACCGAGCGCAGTAGTTTTCACACCGTCTGAACGGCCAGATAGCAAAAAGGGATGACCATGGTCATCCCTTTTTTTGTGCGGCCGGTTTGCTTAGCTGCGCGCCAAGCGCAGGCTGCGCCACAGCGCGCCGAGCAGTAGCAGGCTGACGGCGGCCCAGCCGATGGCTTGCCAGTTGCCGAGGGTTTCTTCATACAGCTGCGGCACTATCCCGGCGCCGATCAACGCCGCCAGCAAGGCGATCTCGCGGCGTGGCCCGGCGACCGGGCGGCACAGGTAAAACAGCGCCGGCAGCAGCAGCGCCGCACTGGGGAAACTGCGGTAACGGGCATCAAATACCAGCGCCAGCATCATCACCGCGCCGGCAAAACCTGCCGCTGCCAGCCACCAACCGGCCCGTGCCTGCAACCAGGTGTACAGCTGCGCGCGGCGCCCAGTGCGGGCCGACAGGCTCAACGCCGCATGGGCCAGTACCAGCAAATTCAAGGCGATCAGCGCTGCTGCCCATAGCCATTCGGCCAGGTAACGACTGGTTATCAGTGCCAATTCGGCCCACAAGCCGATGCAGCCGGCGCCCAAGGCGGCCACTGCCGGCAGTAACAAGGCGGCGCGGGTTGAGGCCGGGCGACCGGCGAGGGCTAGTGTCAGGGCCAGCAACCCGCCACTCAAGGCCAGCCACAATGGCCAGTGTGGCAAGTTGGATACAGGCCCTGCGAGCACGCCTTTGTCTTGCCGGTCGGCGTCAAACAAGCCCCAGTAACCGCCGACTGCGCCTTCGCTGCTGCGTTTCCAGGGTTGGTCGAAGGCTTCGATCAGGTTGTAGTTCCAGCCATTTTGCTCGGCCATGTGCACGAAGCCGCGAATGAACTTGGCTTCGTTGACGCGGCTCGGCAGGGCGGTTTCACGCTGGCGGCCTTCGCTCGGCCAGCCGGTTTCGCCGATCAGAATGTCTTTTGGGGCGAAGCGGTTGCCAAAGCTCTGGCGGATTTCGCCGACGTGGGCCAGGGCCTGATCAATCCCGGCGGGGTCATCTTCCCAGTAAGGCAGCAGGTGAATGGTCAAAAAGTCCACCGCCGGCGCTACCTGTGGATGTTGCAGCCAAAACTCCCAGACATCGGCATAGGTCACCGGCTGTTTGACCTGGGCTTTAACCTGGGCGATCAGTTTGACCAGCTGGTCGCCGGTGACTTCTTTGCGCAGCAGCGCCTCGTTGCCGACTATCAGCGCGTCAACCACGTCGGGGTTGGCGTTGGCGGCTTGGATTAGCGCCTTGATTTCGATCTCGGTATCCAGCGGATTGCTGCTCACCCAGGCACCGAGCATCAGCTTCAGACCGTGTTTGCGGGCCAGTTCTGGAATTGCCTCAAGGCCGGTCATCGAGTAGGTGCGCACGCACTTAAAACGGGTGGCCAGCAGGGCTAGATCGTTGTCCATCTGCTCGTTGCGCAGCACAAAGGGCTGGTCAAACGGCGATTGGTCTTTACCGAAGGGGCTGTAGGAGACGCACTGCAATTTATGCGTAGGCGTCGCCGCATCGGCGAGTGTTACGGGTTGTCCGATGGCGTACCAAAGGCCGCCGAGGGCAAAGAGCGCCAGCAGGCTGGCAAACAGGTAGGGCAGGGCGAAACGTGAGGATACCGGCATGGTCGGGTGCGCGTCTGAGAGCAAAGGCGCGCATCTTAGCGGATTCGCCGCGCCGATAGGAGGCTTGCGGCGCGCAAGCGTGGCGCGGCGAAGAAAAACCTCGCCGAACAGCTGTGGGCGCCGCTCAGCGGGGCGGCGCGACGCAGGCTTGGGCAACTACTTGAAGCTTTGAGTCGATGCTGTCGTTTCTGATTGTTTCAAGGGTCGCTCTCAGAGTGCTTGCCGGGCGGGCGGCAGCCGAGTATCGAGCGGTCGCCCTGGGCTGGCGTGCGTCCAGCCTCTACTGCGGGACGTGACGGGGCGTATCCCAACCAGAAACAGCAGTGCAGTTGCGCGGCCAGGCCGGGCAACCCTTTCGGAGTGGTGAAAATGAAAGTAGCAAGGTTATTAGGTGTTGGTGTCAGCTTGCTGTTGACGCTGGGAGCAGGTTTGGCCAGTGCGGTGGAAAAACCGTTGTTGAAAATTGGCTATGTCGATGGCTGGGCCGACAGTGTGGCGACCACCCATGTGGCCGCTGAGGTGATCAAGCAACGGCTCGGCTATGAGGTTGAACTCTTGCCAGTGGCCACCGGCATCATGTGGCAAGGCGTGGCCAAGGGGCAGCTGGACGCCATGTTGTCGGCCTGGTTGCCGGAAACCCACGGCGCCTACTACGGCAAACTGAAAGATCAGGTAGAGAACCTTGGTGCCAACTTCAAGGATGCGAAAATCGGCTTGATAGTGCCCCAATATGTCACGGCGAAAAGCATTGCCGATCTGCAAACCGAGAAAGACGCCTTTGCCGGGCGGATTGTCGGTATTGATGCGGGCTCTGGCGTGATGCGCAAGACCGACGAGGCGATCAAAACTTACGGCCTGGACTACAAATTGCTCGCCAGCTCGGGCAGTGCCATGACGGCGGAGCTGGCCCGGTCCATCAAGGCCAATAAGCCGGTGGTGGTGACGGGCTGGATTCCACACTGGATGTTCGCCAAGTGGCAGTTGCGCTTTCTTGAAGACCCGAAAAACGTCTATGGCGCCGCCGAACACGTCGACAATATCGCTAACCCAGGGTTGGCGGCCAAAGCGCCACCGGTTTATGCATT
>JAURXE010000179.1 GCA_030654635.1 Pseudomonas sp. | reverse complement strand
TCAGCACCGGCAGACCGATATGCCGCCAGAACTGCCAGGGGCTGGCACCGAGCAGGGCGGCGGACTCGCGCCAGTCGGCGCGCAGGGCATCGAAGGCCGGGTAGAGCAGCAGCACGCCCAGGGGGATCTGAAAGTAGCTGTAGAGCACGATCAGGCCGGTCGTGGAGTACAGATTGAAGTCGGAAATCACCCCGGACTGCTTGAGCAGTAGGGTCAGGGTGCCGTTGAAACCGAGCAGGATGATAAAGGCGAAGGCCAGCGGCACCCCGGCGAAGTTACTGGTCATGTTGGAGAAGGCCATGACGAAGTCGCGCAGTTTCGAGTCCACCTGGCGCAGCGAATAGCTGCCGAGAATGGCCACGAACATGCCGATCAGGCTGGACCAGAAGGCGATCTGCAGGCTGTGCTGAATGGCCTGCAGGTAGAAGCGCGAGGCGAAGATTTTCTGGAAGTTCGCCAGGCTCCAGCTGTCGCCGTTGATCAGGCTGTGGACGGTGACCCAGACCAGTGGCGCGATCTGAAACAGCAAAAAAAACAGCGCGAAGGGCAGCAGGCACAGCAGTGCCAGCCAGCGGCCACGTTTGCCGGTGTGGGAGGCGCTCACTTCAGCAGTTCCTTGCACAGGGGTTTGTCGTGGGGCGCGCCGAGCAACGCGCAGAGGGTGCCGCACAGTTCGGTTTGTTTCGGTTGCGCGTCGGCGTTGTGGCTGAAGGCGTCGCCCAGTACGAACAGCGGCACTTCGCGCTCCTCGGGCAACAGGCCACTGTGGGAGCGGTCGTTGTTCATGCCGTGGTCGGCTGTCACCAGCACCTGATAACCGGCGTCCAGCCAGCGCTGCAGGTACTCGGCCAGCAACAAGTCGGCCTTGCGTGCGCTGTTGCGGTACTGCGGCGAGTCGAGGCCAAATTTATGCCCGGCGTCATCGATGTTCATCGGGTGCACCAGCAGAAAATTTGGACTGTGGAGCTGGCGCAGGTGCTCCGCGTCGGCGAACAGGTGGGAATCCGGGTAGTGGTCGGCATAGTAAAAGTGGCCGTGCTGGATCGGCAGCTCAGGGGTGTCGCTATGCCGGTCGCGGGCGGCGATAAAGGGTGCGCGGTTATACAGCTCGCTGATCCAGTGATAGGCCGCCGCTGCGGTAGTCAGCCCCGCGTTGCGGGCGTAATGGAAGATGCTCTGCTGATTGGACAGGCGCACCACATCGTTGTGCACGATGCCGCTGTCGATTGGCGGTACGCCGGTGAGAATGCACTCGTAGAGCGGCCGCGACAGTGCGGGCAGCTCACATTGCAGCTGGTACAGGGTGGCCCGGCCAGCCGCGCAGTAAGCCTGCAGGTGGCCCAGGGTATGGCGGGCGACCTGAAAATTCAGGCCATCCAAAATGACTAGGATGACGTTGTGTTTCATGGGCTTCTCGATGGATGCGTAGGATGGGTGGAGCTGGCTCAACCCATCCTACGAGTGCTTATTGCATATTGATAATGACGTGCTCTTGCCACAACTGCGGCAGCGCCTTGGCGGTGGCTTCCCAGGCTTTGGCATCCTTGACCGGCTGCACGTTGACGTATTGTGCGTTGGGCAGCAGCTTGGCTTGTACCTCGGCCGGTAGGGTCAGGTGCTCGGCGCGGATCGGCCGGGCATTGCCTTTGGCCAGGTTGATCTGGCCAGCGTCGCTGAGGATATATTCCCGTGCCAGTTTGGCGGCGTTGGGATTCTTGGCGTATTTGTTGATGATGGTGGTGTAGCCGGAAATTACCGAACCATCCGATGGGATCAGTACCTCGAAGCGGCTCGGGTCGATCTGGTCGCGGTAGCTCAGACCGTTGAAGTCCCAGACGATGCCGACTTCGACTTCGCCTTTTTCTAGGGTCTGAATGGTCGGGTTGGACAGGCCCAGGCGGCCTTGCTCGGCCAGCTTGGCGAACAGGTCGAGGCCCGGTTGAATGTTGCTTTCGTTGCCACCGTTGGCAATCGCCGCCGCCAGCACGCCGTTCACCGCTTGCGCTGCGGCGCTAACGTCGCCAATGGTGACCTTGTAGGTGCCTTTTTTCAGGTCTGCCCAAGAATGCGGGACGTCTTTGACCAGTTGCTTGTTGACGATAAAGGCGATGGAACCGGTGTAGGCCAGCATCCAGTTGCCGTCGGCGTCCTTGGCCCAGGTCGGTATCTGCTCCCAAGTGCTCGGTTTAAAGGCTTGGGTCACGCCTTGTTGCACCGCAATCGGGCCAAAGGCGGCACCAACGTCGCCGATGTCGGCACTGGCGTTATCTTTTTCGGCGGCAAACTTGGCGATTTCCTGCGCCGAGCTCATGTCGGTGTCCATGTGTTTGAGGCCATATAGCTTGCCCAAATCGACCCAGGTATCCTTCCAGTTGGCCCAGCTGTCCGGCATGCCGACACTGTTAACCGCGCCTTCGGCGCGCGCCGCTTGTTCGAGACTCTTGATATCCACATCATTAGCCATGGCCTGAGTGGCCAGGCTAATGGCGGTTCCCATCAGTGACGCCAGTAGCAAGCGTTTCATGTGAAGCTCCTTTGCGGTTGGGTGATTGGTCTAGATCAGCAATACACGGGCCAATTTAAGCGTTTTACATGACGCTATTATTTCAGTTGGCTGTTTGTTGCCCCTGCTGGGCGACTGCCGCGGCTGGCCGTGGTGTCTGTGTGAAAGATTTATCCAGGCTGGCGAGAAGACTCAGACTAGTACTGGCCTAGCCTAGGCTAATTATGATTTATGTCATCTATCAGTCATTTGCCCTGCATAAGATAGTCACATTAGCCGTTTGTTAGGCATTTTTAGCTGCTGGTCTATTCCAGAATGGAGTCATATTGATGCGCGAAGATGCGCCGCGAACCGTTACCGCAATCTGCCGGTCTTTGCAGGAACAAATTGAGCATGGTTTGCTGCCCAAGGGAGGCAAGCTGCCCGCCGAACGCAAGCTTAGCGAATTATTTGCTACCACCCGTATCACCTTGCGTGAGGCCTTGGGGCAACTGGAAGCACAGGGGCTGATCTATCGGGAGGAGCGTCGCGGTTGGTTCGTCTCGCCGCCACGGCTGGCCTACAACCCGCTGGTGCGCAGCCATTTCCATGCGATGGTGAGCGAGCAAGGGCGGTTGCCGGCCACCGAGGTTCTGAGTGCGCGGCTGTTGCCAGCCTCAGTGGAAATCTGCACGTTGCTGGAGTTGCCGGCGTTCTCCAGCGTTTATCAGATTCGCCGCGCGCGTCGGATCGATGATCGCTTGGTGCTGTACGTTGAGCACTATCTTAATCCGGCGTATTTCCCGGGGATTCTGGAGTTTGACCTGACCCTATCGCTAACCGACCTGTATGCCAGCGAGTACGGCATTCATTACGGTCGGGTGCGCTTCGACATTCTGCCAACGGCCTTGCAGTCCGAGGCCGCCAGTAACCTCAAGCTGGCCATCGGCAGCCCGGCGTTGCGCATCACTCGGGTTAATCGCGACCAGCATGGCCGGATCATCGACTGCGACCTAGAGTTTTGGCGCCACGACGCCATCCATGTCAGCGTTGAAGTGCCGCAGTAAAGCGCGCAGCTACAGTGGTTTGAGCTGCGGATAACTCGGCAGGTCGGCAGCGCTTAGCCAAGGGCGATCATGGGCCGTCAAGATATGCTCTGCGGGACTGGCTTGCGGATCGTCGTCGAGGGTGGCGATTCGCACAATCACGTGTCCTTGGCTGGGGCGTTCGGCGATCAGGTGCGAGCCGCACCCTGAGCAGAAATAGCGGAACTTGCCGGGTGAGGACTCAAATTTCTTCAGCCGCTCTTGCCCGCAGGTCCAGCGAAAATGCTCGCGCAACACTCCGGCGGTGCTGGCAAATGCCGCGGCATCAGACCGTGTGAAAACGTAGCGAGCGAAGGTTAGGCAAGGCAAAAACAGGCGAGGACGCGGA
>JAURXE010000178.1 GCA_030654635.1 Pseudomonas sp. | reverse complement strand
TTGCAGCATGCGCACCACCTCGGAACCCTTCTCGTAAACGGTCAGGGTGTAGAAGTTGGAGATTTCCATAAAGCTGTCGGGACGCACGGCATGAGCCATGGGACCGGCATCTTCGGCAAACTGATGGGTGCGCAGGTAGGCCACATCCTCGATACGCTTGACGGTGCGCGAGTTCATGTCGGCGCTGAACTCGGCATCGCGGAACACCGTGAAGCCCTCTTTCAGCGACAGCTGAAACCAGTCGCGACAAGTAACCCGATTGCCCGACCAGTTATGGAAGTACTCATGCGCCACCACCGCCTCGACCCGCTGGTGCGCGGCATCGGTGGCGGTTTCGGCACGGGCCAGCACGCAGCTGGAGTTGAAGATATTAAGGCCCTTGTTCTCCATGGCACCCATGTTGAAGTCGTTGACCGCCACAATCATGAAGATGTCGAGGTCGTACTCGCGGCCATAGACCTCTTCGTCCCAGCGCATGGACTTTTTCAGGCTGTCCATGGCGTGCTGACACTTGTCGATGTTTTCCGGCTCAACATAGATACGCAGCGTCACTTCACGCGCACTCATGGTGGTGAAGCTGTCTTCAATGCACCAAAGATCACCGGCGACCAAGGCGAACAAATAGGCCGGCTTCATAAAGGGGTCTTGCCAAGTCGCCCAGTGCCGACCGCCTTCTTCGGAGCCGCTGGCAATCGGGTTGCCGTTGGACAACAGCACCGGATAGTCCTGCTTGGAGGCGCTCAGGCTGGTGGTGAAGCGACTCATCACATCGGGGCGATCGAGGTAGTAAGTAATCTTGCGAAACCCTTCGGCCTCGCACTGAGTGCAGAACATGCCGCTAGATTTGTACAAACCCTCCAGCGCTGTGTTGGTTTCCGGGTGAATCCGCACGCTGCTATTGAGGGTAAAACTCGCAGCCATAGGCTGCAGCGTCAGATGATTATCGGTCAGTTGATAGTCGCCGGCCTGCAGCACTTGATCGTCCATGGCCAGCGAGAGCAACTCCAGTTGCTGTCCATCCAGCACCAGCGCCGGCAAACCGGCACCCCGGGCGGGGTTGCGGCGCATCAACAGCTGCGCATGCACCAGGCTATGGTCATCGAACAGCTCGAAGGTCAGATTAGTCTCGTCGATCAGGTATTCGGGCGCCTGATAGTCTTTTAAATAAATCATTTTCGGCTGTTCGGTACGCATGACGAATGACCTCTAAAGCTGCTGCACGGCAAGTTGGTAAGCGGTGTATTTACGGATGTTAATCACTCCAACATC
>JAURXE010000172.1 GCA_030654635.1 Pseudomonas sp. | reverse complement strand
CGCCAGCCAGCCGTTCTCGATTCGCCCGGAACACATTCGCCTGGTCGACAGCAGCACATCAATCGGCAGCAGCGAAGTCGAAGTCAGCGGCCTGCTGCATGAGGTGCAATACCAGGGCAGTACCACCCGCTTCGAGCTGCAACTGGACAACGGCCAGACCCTCATCGTCAGCCAAGCCAACAACCAATGGCTCGATAGCAGCCAAGCCTTTCAGCCCGGTCAGCGCCTCACCGCGCGCTGGCCGCGTGACGCCATGGTTGCGCTGCGCGAGGGCGTCTGAGATGGAACTGCACGCTAACCCTGCACGGCTGCCGGACCCTATAGGTCCACTGCGGCGTTTTTCCAACCTGCTCTACCGGCGCCCCAATCTGTACCTAGCCTTGCTGCTGTTGCCACCGTTGCTGTGGTTCGGGGCGATTTACTTAGGCTCACTGTTGGCGCTGATGTGGCAAGGCTTTTACACCTTCGACGACTTCAGCATGACGGTCACCCCAGACCTGACCCTGGACAACTTCGCCGCGCTGTTTGAACCGTCCAACTACGACGTAATCCTGCGCACCCTCTATATGGCCATCGCGGTGACCCTGGGCAGCGCCCTACTGGCCTTCCCGATTGCCTATTACATGGCGCGCTACACCAGCGGCAAAACCAAGGCGTTTTTCTATATCGCGGTGATGCTGCCGATGTGGGCCAGTTACATCGTCAAGGCCTACGCTTGGACCCTGCTGCTGGCTAAGGGTGGCGTGGCTCAATGGTTTGTCGAGCACCTTGGCCTGACCCCATTGTTGCAGTTTATTCTCGGTATCCCAGGCATCGGCGGCAGCACCCTGTCGACCTCCTATCTGGGCCGCTGCCTGGTGTTTATCTACATCTGGCTGCCCTTTATGATTTTGCCGATTCAGGCCTCAATCGAGCGCCTGCCACCGTCCCTGCTGCAAGCCTCGGCTGACCTCGGCGCCAAGCCGCGACAGACTTTCGTCCAGGTAATTCTGCCACTGTGCGTGCCGGGGATTGCCGCCGGTTCGATCTTCACTTTCTCGCTGACACTGGGCGACTTTATCGTCCCGCAACTGATCGGCCCGCCCGGTTACTTTATCGGCAGCATGGTCTACGCCCAGCAAGGGGCCATCGGCAACATGCCGATGGCGGCCGCCTTCACCCTGGTGCCTATCGTGCTGATCAGCATTTATCTGGCCATTGTTAAACGTTTGGGGGCTTTCGATGCACTCTAATTCAGCAAAGGGCGAGCAGGCTTCCTGGGGCCTGAAACTCGCGGCCTGGGGTGGCTTGGTGTTTCTGCACTTCCCCATCGCCATCATCTGCATCTATGCCTTCAACACCGAAGTCGGCGCCTTTAGCTTTCCGCCGCAGGGCTTCACCCTGAACTGGTTCAGTGTGGCCTTCGCCCGGGAAGATGTGCTGGAGTCGATCAAGCTGTCGCTGCAGATCGCCTGCGTCGCCACCCTGATCGCCATGGTTCTCGGCACTCTGGCCGCTGCGGCGCTGTATCGGCGCGATTTTTTCGGCAAGGACGGCATCTCACTGATGCTGATTCTGCCCATCGCCCTGCCCGGCATCATCACCGGCCTGGCGCTGCTGTCGGCGTTCAAGAGCCTGGGGATTGAGCCTGGCATGCTGACCATCATCATTGGTCACGCGACCTTCTGCGTGGTGATCGTCTACAACAACGTCATCGCCCGCTTCCGCCGCACCAGCCACAGCCTGATCGAAGCCAGCATGGACCTCGGCGCCGACGGCTGGCAGACCTTCCGCTACATTATTTTGCCTAACCTGGGTTCGGCCCTGTTGGCGGGCGGCATGCTGGCGTTTGCCCTGTCGTTCGACGAGATCATCGTCACCACCTTCACCGCCGGCCACGAACGCACCCTGCCCATCTGGCTGCTCAACCAGCTCGGTCGACCCCGCGACGTACCCGTGACCAACGTGGTGGCCATGCTGGTGATGCTGGTGACCATGCTGCCGATTCTCGGCGCCTACTACCTG